>JALYRN010000433.1 GCA_030855295.1 Myxococcota bacterium
GACCGCGGTCGCGCGCGTCGACGTTGTGATCCGGCTCGGCGCCGCCCGGCACGATCGGCGTCGCGACGCCGGGGAAGCGCACCGCCGTCGCGTCGCCCGCTTCGTCCCAGCGCACCTCGAGCTCGACGTCCTCGAGCTCGCGCGCCGCCACGGCGCTCCGCTCGAGCTGACCGAGCGTCGGCAGCAGGAGCGCGATCGCGACGTGCAGGATCAGCGAGACAGCGGCGCCGAACAGCAGCGCGCGCGCAGGACGCAACATCACGCCCGAGTGTAGCCGACCCCCGCCGCGACTTCCCGCCGCGCGGTCGCGGATGCGAGCGAGCGCGACGGATTCTCAGCGGATTGACCCACGCACGGCGTCGGGCGATATCGGCGCTCTGCCTCCGAGCGCAACAGGATGCGTGGAGGGCCGAGAGAAGGCGCCATGAAACGGATTCTTCGGGGGCTGGTGTGCGCCGCTGCTGTCATGACGGCGACACCAGCGACGTTCGCGCACGCACAGGACGGCGAGCGCTGGTTGGTCGTCACCGCGACGGCGGGCGACGGCGATCTCGAGCGGCTCGGGGTCATCGCCGAGAGCGCGACCGCGGCGCTCCGCGCGACGGGCGCGCATCTGATCGAGCCGGTGAGCGCGGCGGACGCGCTCGAGCGCTCGGGTTCACGGTCGTTCCGGCCGATGCCGCAAGGGCTGCGCGAGCGCCTCCAGAGCACGGCCGAGACCATGTTGACCGACGTCGCGAACGGTCGTTCGTCGCGCGTCATCGCGGTGGGCGAGCCGATGCTGAGCGAGGCGCGCCCGCACCTCGAGGCGATCGGCAGAGACGATCGCGCGTCGCAGAACATGACGAACATCTGCTTGTTCGTGGTGCGAGCGCACCTCGATGCGCGCCGCGCCGAGGACGCGCGCATGCAGGTGCTCGAGTGCCTCTCGCAGTCGCCGGATCTCGAGGAGCCCAACGCGACGATGCACCCGCCCGAGGTGGTCGAGCTCGTGATGCAGCAGCGCCGAGGGCTGCCGTCGCGCTCGTCGCTCGTGGTGCGCGGGACCGAGACCGATCCGGCAGGGTGCGTCGTGCGGGTCAACGGCCGCGCGATCGGTGCGACGCCGATGATCGAGCGTGCGCTGCCTGCGGGCCGCTACGCGGTGCAGGTCGAGTGCCGTCCCGGCGCTCCGTCGAGGGTCCACGTCGCGCGCGTCGACGGCGCGCAGCCGACCGAGCTGACGATCGACGGGCGCTTCGACTCGACGCTGGCGGTCGACCCCGCGAGCGGCACGATCACGCTGGCGTACTCCGATCCCTCGGCGAGGACGGAGATGCTCGAGGACGACGTCGCGCGGATCGCGCGCATGACCGAGGCTGCCCACGTGCTCGCGGTCGCGAGCGATCAGGGCGCGAGCTGGCTGCGTGCGTTCGAGCTCGAGGGAGATGCAGCGCGCATGGTCGGCAGCTCGCGCGTCGCGGACCCCGGCGATGCCGCGCGGAGCCGCGCCGCGCTCGGCTCCCTGCTGGGCGTCGAGGTTGGCGGTGGCGTCGAGAGCTCGGCCGCAGCGCACACGGACGGCGGGCTCGTCCCCGCGATCGCGGTGTACGCCACCGGAGGCGCGGCGCTGGTCGCGTTCGGCGTCCTCGCCGGAATCGCGTCGGCCGAGCACGCTTCGGCGCGATCGGAGTGCGGCGACGCGGGCACGTGCTCGCAAGAGCGCGTCAGCGGCATCCAGGATCTCGCGCTCGGCGCCGACATCGCGCTCGGCATCGGCATCGCGTGCATCGCGGCCGCGACGATCGTGCTCGTCGCGGATCCGCCGCGCGACATCGAGCAGCACGACGGAATCAGCGCACGCCTCGAGCTGCGCGGCAGCACCATCGCCGTGTCCGGCACGTTCTGAAAGCGGAGCAATGAACATGCGATCACGAATCGTACGAGCGGCGATCATCGCGAGCTGGGTTCTGTCGGGCTGCTCGATCGTGCTCGACACGACCGGCTTCACGGGCGCGAACGACGCGAGCGTCCCCGACGCCGGCACGACGGACGGCGCGATGCCCGACGCCGCGATGTGCATCGCGCGCGCCGAGGAGTGCAACAACCTCGACGACGACTGCGACGGCACGACCGACGGCCCGACCGCGTCGGCATCCTGCGCCCCCCGAGACCGCGCCACCGCACTCACCTGCACCGCAGGCGAGTGCGAAGTCAGCGCATGCGAGAGCGGCTTCGGCGACTGCGACACCGACGTCACCAACGGCTGCGAAGCCCGCCTCGACACGCTCGCGAACTGCGGGCGGTGCGGTACGTCGTGCGGCTGGCAGTGCGACGATGGCACCTGCAACGACGCCATCGCGATCACCGCGGCGTCCGACCACCAGTGCGTTCTGCTCTCCACGGGTCGAGCTGCGTGCTGGGGCGCCAACGAGCGCGGTCAGCTCGGAATCGGCGAAGCCGGACCTGCCGCCAGTCGAGCCGCGCCGACGTACGTGGTCGGCCCGTCCGGCAGCGGTCATCTCGGCACGCTCGCGGAGATCGTCACCGGGACGCTGCACTCCTGTGCGCGGACGACCGACGGCGAGGTGTGGTGCTGGGGAGCGAACGATTCGCGCCAGCTGGGAGATGGGACGACGATCGATCGTGCGTTGCCGGTGCGCGCGTCCGGCGTAACGCGAGCCGTGGACCTGTCGGTTGGGGCGAGGCACACCTGCGCGGCGCGAGAAGACGGAACGGTGCTGTGCTGGGGGGCGAACGAGCGCGGGCAGCTGGGGCTGGGCTCCACGTACGAGCGCACGTCACCGAGCGTGGTGAGTGGTATCTCCGACGCGCTCTCGGTGTCAGGCATGTCGTCCTCGACGTGCGCTCAGCTGACGGATCGCACAGTGCGGTGCTGGGGGAGCGACATACACGGCGTGCTCGGGAACGGCGAGGCGGACGCAATGTACTTGCCGGTGAGCCCGATCGGCATTTCCGATGTCGCGCATCTCGTCGTCGGCGGGGCGCATGCGTGCGCGCTACTGACTGACTCCGCGCTTTGGTGCTGGGGCTCGAACTACAACGGTCAGTTCACCGGGTTGTACGAGATTCTGGCGCATCCGGTGCCCTTCGAGCTCACGACCGCGCCGGATCCGGTCGCGGTGTTCGCTGGCACGGGCGCAACGTTCCTCGTCGACGGAGCTGGACGTGCCTTCGAGATGGGTTTCACCGACTACGAAGAAATCGAGGGGGAAGCCCGCGTCGCCGCGATAGCGCTGGGCAACGCACTCTGTTTGATCGACGCAGAAGGCGGGGTGCGCTGTCGGTCAGACCCCGAAGAGGGTTTCTTCGACGTGCCGCCTCCTCCGTGACGCGTCGTCCTCGTTGGGTCACTCTCCGCGTTCTGCTTCGGAACGAGGAGACCTGATGCGACGACTTCGAATGGTGGCGACCGCGGTGATCGCGCTCGCGATGGTGACGGGCTGCGGCGAGGAGATGGTCGCCGACGGCGACGGCGGCAGGGTCGACGCCGGCGGGGATCGCGACTCCGGCCCGCCGGTCGATTCCGGGCCTCCGAGCGATTCGGGACCGCCGGTCGATTCCGGGATGCTCGTCGACGGCGGCATGACGAGTGGGTGCGACGACCCGATTCCCAACCTCAGCGGCGAGCGGATCACCACCGAAGCGCTGAACGAGCCGATCTTCGTCGCGCAGCCGGCTGGGAGCACCGATCTCTACGTCGTCGAACGGCGCGGCCGCATTCGCATCGTGCGTGACGGCTCGATCGTGGCTGCACCCTTCCTCGACATCACGTCGCAGACCGGCTCGTACACCGACATGGGCGGGGACGAACGCGGGCTACTCGGGATGGCATTCCATCCCGAATATGCGACCAACGGTCGCTTCTTCCTCTACCTCGCCCCGACCGATGGGCGCCAAGAGAACCTCGTGGTCGAGGGCGCGCGGAGCGCCGGAAGCGCGGACGTGGCGAACCCGACGGTCACGGACGTGATCCGGCTGACCGGCGATACCCTGCGGAATCACAACGGCGGCCATCTGGCGTTCGGTCCGGACGGTTACCTCTACATCGGCACGGGCGATGGCGGAGGCGGCGGAGACCCCGCCGACAACGGTCAGGATCTCGGATCGCTCTACGGCAAGATGCTGCGGATCGATGTCGATGGGGCGGCACCGTACGCGATTCCTTCGAGCAATCCGTTCATCGGAATGGCCGGGGCGGAGGAGGAAATCTGGGCCTATGGGCTCCGCAATCCGTTCCGTTGGTCGTTCGATCGCACGACTGGCGACCTCTACATCGGCGACGTCGGACAGAACGCCTGGGAGGAAATCGATTTTCAGTCCGAGGCGTCGATGGGAGGCGAGAACTACGGCTGGAACATGTACGAGGCGACGCACATGTTCGGCGGCGGTGGACCGCTGCGCGGGCCCTCGATGCATACGCCGCCGGTCTACGAGTACCGGCACGAGCAGGACGACGCGATCCCCGCGGCCGGAATCTCGGTCGTCGGCGGGTACGTGTACCGCGGTAGCGCGATCCCTGCGCTTCGTGGCGTGTACGTCTTCGGCGATCTCAACGGGTCGACCGCGGGGTTCCGGTATTGCGAGGGCGCCGTGCACGGCACGCGCACGTTCCCGGGTCTCAACTCGATTCCCGGCTCGTACATCTACTCGTTCGCCGAGGATCAGTCCGGCGAGCTGTACGTGATGTTCGCGACCGGTCAGGTCTATCACATCGTCGCGGCGCCCTGAGCTGCGACCTCACGGGGCCTGCGCGTCGGGGAGGGGGACGCGCAGGACGAGGGGGGCGTCGGGGACTTCGCGGCGGGGGCCGACGTCGAGGGCGCCTCGCTCGGCGCCGGGGACGATGACGAGCTCGAGGGAGCGGGGGCCGTCGATGGCGCTGACGCCGAGGAGGATGACCTCGGGGGTGCCGTCGCCGTCGACGTCGGCGAGGAGGTGACGGCGGGCGCCGAGGTCGCCGGTGCCCTCGACCGTGTGGCCGAGCTCGAGGCGGGTGCGCGACTCCCACGTGCCGCCCTCGACGGCGTCGAAGATGGTGAGGCGCGGGGCGTCCCACGCGAGGATCTCGACGGTCGGATCGTCGTCGAGCTGCGCGGTCGCGACGCCGCGCACGGTCGCGGGCGCGCCCTCGATGCGCGTGGCCTCGAGGTCGCCCTCGCTCGCCGGACGCGCGCGCACGAAGACGATGCCCGCCGCCTCGATCACGGCGTCGTCGGCGCCGTCGCCATCGACGTCGCCGATCGCGATGCTCGCCGCGCCAGGGATCGAGAGGGTGCGACGGCGGGGGAACACGCCCGCGCCGTTGCCGAAGAAGACGTCGACCCGCGCGTCGTCGCTCGAGGTGACGATCACGTCGAGCTCGCCGTCGCGATCGAGGTCCGCGAGGCCGACCGCCTGCGCGCCGACGCCCGTCCGCAGCACCGCGCGCCGTGCCGGCGATGCGCCGCCCGAGAACACCCACACCTCGCTCGGGAGCCGCGCGAACGGGTTGGCCTGATGCACCACCGCGACGTCCCGAGGCGCATCGCCGACGATCGCGCCGGCGCTCACCGCGACCGCCGCGATCGGGGCGAGCGCGCGCGGCGTCTCGAAGCCGCCGAAGCGATCGCGCGGCACGACGTAGAGGCCTCCGCCGCGCGTCGCGCCGCCGGCGCCGTAGCGCGCGAGCGGCAGGACGAGATCGCGATGGCTGTCCCCATCGAAGTCGAACGCGCTCGCCGGTCCCGCGCTCGGATCCGATCCCTCGCCGGCCGGCGGCGCATCGATGCGCACCACCCGGATCGGCGCGCCGTCGCGGATGGCCAGGACCTCCCAGCGATCGCCGCAGCCGACGACGAGCTCGGCGCTCGCGTCGCCGATGAGGTCGACCGCCGAGAGCGAAGGGGCGATCGTCGGCTCGGGGCAGACGACCCAGCGATCACGACGGATGCGCGGCAGCTCGATCGCCGCGGCGCCGGCGTCGGGCGCGCCGCCGTCGATCGCGGAGCTCGCGTC
>JALYRN010000434.1 GCA_030855295.1 Myxococcota bacterium
GCCCTCGGGGCCTCTCCCTCGCTCCTCGCGATCAGCCTCCGCCGCCGCTCGGCCATCGCGCGGCGCGCGATCACGCAGCGCGCCTCCACGGCGATCCACGCCGCCACCGCGAGCAGCCCGTACCCGATCGCCGGCACGACGACGCGCATCGCCTCGAGCGGCAGCATGTCGCGCTCGAGGCCGATCGCGATCCCGAGGATCGTCGGCAGCAGCGGCGACACCATCATCGGCAGCGGGATCTCCCGGTTCAGACGGCCGAGCGCGTCGTCGTCGATCACCAGCGTCACCAGGAACGGCAGCAGCACCGCCGCTGCGATCAGCGCGAGCGTCAGGACGCGCGCCGCGAGGCCGTTGCGAAGCGCGAGGCGCAGCCAGCTCGCGACCGCCGCGACGAAGAGCCCGACCGCCGCGTTTCCGATCGCGATGGCGAAGAGCGCCGCGTCGAACGCGAGATGCTCACTCCACGCCGGATCGCGCACCCACCGCGTGAGCGACACCGAGACCGGCACGACCGCCGCACTCGCGAGCACGGCGAGGAACGCGAACCGCAGGCTCGGCGCGGCGCCCGGTCCGATCGGCGACAGCACGCGACGCAGCAGCGACGGCGACGCGCGCTGGCGCGGCGGCAGCGGCGGCTCGTCCGCGAAGAGCAGCGAGACGAAGAGCATCAGCCAGCCCGACGCGACCGACAGGCCGACGCCGAGCTCCGCGCTGTCGCGCACGTTGCCCGTGACCGACACGATGGACGCCGCGAGGATCCCCGCGCCGCCGATCGCGGGAACGCTCCACACCTTGAGCGGCGTCGAGCGATCCTCGGCGGGCGGCTGCACCCCCGCGACCGCCGACGCGAGGAAGAACCACACCGGCATCCCGAAGACGTAGAGGGGCAGCACGACGAGGAACGCCCAGCCGTCCCAGGTGTCGATGCGCTCCGGGAACGCCTCGGCGAACCAGAAGGGTCCCCCGAAAGGCGTGCCCCACGCGTCGTGCGCCGCGGCGCCGAGCGCGACGACGGTCGGCCACACGAAGAACATGCTCGCGAGCGAGTACGTGAAGAACGCGATCACGATCGCGAGCCAGAGCGACTCGAGGCGCGCGCTGATCGCGAGCCCGAACGCGACCGCCGGCGCGAGCGCGAGCAGCACGTACCCGAAGCCCGTCATCACCGCGAACGGCGAGATGCCGCCGAAGAGGAACGCGAGCCCGCACGCCGGTGCCGCCGCGATGACGCACAGCACGATCGCCGCGTAGCACGCGACGAACTTGCCCCAGACGATCCGCGCGGGGCTCATCCCGCTGAGGATCAGCGACTCGAACGTGCCCGACCGCTTCTCGCCGGCGATCGTCGTCGCCGCGTACGCCGGCGCGACCATCGAGAGCACGACGATCACGATCGAGAAGAAGACGTGGAAGACCTCCTGGCCCACCTCGGCGGGCGCGCGCTCGCCCGCCGTGACCGCGCCCCACGTCAGCACCAGCAAGCCGACCAGGCCCGCCGTCAGGTAGAGGAAGCGGATGAACAGCGCGGTGCGGAAGGTCGCGCGCAGCTCCTTGAGGAGGATCGGGTTCGGATCGCGCAGGGGCCTCGTCAGCCACGCCCGCATGCGCTCGACGGCGGCGCTCACTGCAGCTCTCCCTTCGTCACCTCGAGGAAGATGCGCTCGAGATCGTTCTGGTCCGGCTCGACGCGCAGCAGGCGCAGTTTCTGCGCGACGCAGTGGTCGACGAGGTCGGCGAGCGCATCGTCGCCGCCGCGGTACTGGACCTTGTACGAGCCATCGGGATCCCGCTCGACACCGTTCACGGCGGGGCCCCGCTCGAGGATCGCGAGCACGTCGTCCGGCGGCGCGAGCAGCCGCACCTTCACCGCGCGCTCGGGCCGCAGCGTGCGACCGATCGCGTCGACCGATCCACCCGCGAGCAGCTTGCCGCGCTCGAGGATCGCGACCGACGTGCACATGTCCGAGAGCTCGGTGAGGATGTGGCTCGAGAGCAGGATCGTCTTGCCGAGCCGGCGCAGCTCCTCGATCAGCTCGCGCATCTCGATGCGGGCGCGCGGATCGAGCCCGTTCGCGGGCTCGTCGAGGATCAGCACCTTGGGATCGTGGAGCAGCATGCGCGCGATCCCGAGGCGCTGGCGCATGCCCTTGCTCATCGTCTGCACCAGGCGATCCCGCAGCGGGCCGAGCTCGGTCAGCTCCATCACCGCGCCGACGGTGCGCGCGCGGGCGCCGAGCTCGATGCCGTGCGCCGCGGCGAAGAACTCGAGGTACTCGACGACCGTGATCCGGTCGTAGACGCCGAACGCGTCGGGCATGAAGCCGAGGATCCGCCGCACGTCGGCGGGCGACTCGACGACGTCGATCCCGTCGACCATCACGCGGCCATCGTCGGGCTCGAGCAGCGTCGCCATCATCCGGATCGTCGTGGTCTTGCCGGCGCCGTTCGGGCCGATGAACCCGAAGATCTCGCCCGCGGGCACGTGCATCGAGAGATCGCGCAGCACCTGCAGCGAGCCGAACCAGTGGTTGACGTGCTCGACGCGGATCACGGCGTCTCCTGGTTGGCCGTGCCGCTGCCCGGCTCCGCCGAAGGCTCGATCGGCGGGAGCGCCGGCAGCGGCGGCGCGTCCTCGGGCGCCCAGACCGTCGAGCCATCCTGGATCGGCGCCGCGGCGCGCCCGAGCAGCTCGTAGCGCGGCTGCGGTCGGAGCAGCAGCAGGCGCAGATCGCGCTCGCGCGCGAAGCTCGGCGCCGCGTCGGGCGCGGGCTCGGGATCGAGATGCGCCCAGAGCAGCGCGTCGCTGGGCGAGGCGCTCGGCCCGCCGAGCAGACGGATCACGCCGCGCAGGTAGGGCGCGTCGACTTCTTCGTCGAGCCCGAGATGACGCGCGAGCTCGGCGGGCGTGGTGCTCGTGTCGTCGTCGCTCCAGCGGGGCGCGAGCACGGTGCTCGTGACCACGGCGGAGGGCGTGCGCGGGATCGGCCGCGTGGCGCCGGGCGGGACCTCGCCGACCGGATAGACGCGCGACTCGTCGAGCACGAACGCGCCGCGCAGCGTCACGCTCGACTCGTTGGTGACCGAGACGAGCTGGTCGCCGTCGTAGCCGAAGCGGATCGCGCCGCCGAGATCGTTGATCCGATCCTCGCGGAGGAAGATCGTCTCCCAGAGGCCGCCCCGCATGCCGGTGAGGCGCGGCGGCTCGTCGGTGTGATCGTAGACGAGCCCGTCGTCACCGCCGCCCATCGCGAGCCGCATGGTGCGTCCGCCGGGGCGGCCCGCGATCTCGACCTGCGAGGGCGCCGTCAGGAAGTGCCCCGCGTACGCTCGCGCCGGCGCGAGCGCGGAGCCCTCGACCGCCTCGACGAGCTCGACGCGCCGATAGCGCATCAGCACGCCCTTGCCGAGGTAGCCGACGAACAGCATCACGAGCGCGCACCCGAGCGCGAGCGCGGGCGTCGTGATCAGCGCGAGCGTCGGCTGGTTGCGGCGCAGCACGAACCGGAAGTTGAGCGGCCCGACGACGAGCACGTAGAAGAACATGACGATGCCGACGAGGCCCAGCGCGGGCCGGTAGCCCTCGTTGGGATCGAGCGCGGCGCGCAGCCTCGAGAGGCTCGGTCGTCCGTCCCACCACTGCGTCGAGAGCTCGTCGGCCCGACGCCCGAGCGGCAGCCGCGTCTGCGCGGGATCGCGGAGCGCGAGCTGTGCGATCGACCGGAGCAGCTCGCGCACCTCGGGGCGATCGACGTAGGGCGGCGCGCTGGCGTCGTACGCGAGCAAGTAGGCCGTGCCTCGCCCGACGCTCGCGCCGCAGCCGAAGCGCTCGGCGGTGCCGCGCCCGCACTCGAGCGCGGGCATCGCGCCGGGCACGAAGTCGCCCGGGAAGATGCGCAGCTCCTCCGAGGTGCGCACCGCGCCGAAGAGCTCACGCACCAGCGGCGAGGAGAGATCGCCGGGCGTCCGCGGGATGAGCACGAGGTGCCCGCCCGCGTGCGCCCACTGCCGCAGCGCGGCGAGCTCGCGCTGGGGCAGCCGCGCGAGGATCGGGATCTGCGCGGCGACGACGGCGACGGTCGACCAGCCGAGCACGTCGGTCGGAACGATCGGATCGCCGGTCGCACCGTCGAGCGAGACGAGGCCGAGCGGCACTTGCACCGCACGCTCGGCGCCCGTCGAGCCGGCGGAGTAGCCGCCCGCGTTCGCGTCGACCGCGTTGACCTGCAGCTCGAGCAGGCTCGATCGAAGCCGCGGAGGATCGGCGAGCAGCACGAGGCTGCGCCCCGCCGGCGAGTACGAGGTCGCCTGGCTCGCCATGCCGATCGTGCGCTCGTCGACCTCGTAGCGCGCCTCGATGTTCGTTCCGCTGCCGCCGACGAAGAGCGTCATCAGCACGCGGCGCTGCTCGGCGGGCGGGAGATCGAGCGCGAGCACGTGTCGTTCGGCCGGCTGGCCCCACTGCACCGCGCGCAGCAGGACGCGACCGCGGAAGGTCTCGCGGGTCAGGTTGCGCAGCGTGATCGCGACCGTCGAGTAGCCGTCACCGATCAGCGCGTCGTTGCCGAAAACGCCCTCGATGCGCACCTCGACCGGCGGCGGCAGCTGCGCGGTCGCGGAGTGCGGCACGGACGAGAGCGCGATCGAGAGCGCGATCAGGATCGCGACCGAGAGCGAGAGGCGCGCGGAGGGCAGGGCGCGGATCACGCGATCAGCCCTCGAGCCGCTGGACGGAGGCCGGCATCTCGGGCGTCTCCTCGAGGATGCGCGCGAGGACGGCGTCGGTGCCGATGCCCTCGGCCTCCGCCTCGAAGCTCGGGATCACGCGATGACGAAGCGAGGGCATGATGACGCGCCGCAGATCGGCGAACGCGACGTGGGCCCGGCCCTCCATCAGCGCGCGCACCTTCGACGCGAGCAGGATCGCCTGCGCGCCGCGCACGCCGCCGCCGTAGCGCAGCAGCTTCTTCGCGCTCGGCGCGGCGACGGGCAGGCTCGGATCGGTCGCGCGGATCAGGCGCGCGACCCAGCGCGTCAGCGGATCGGCGACGTGGACCTCGCGCACGAGGCGGCGCATCGCGAGGATGCCCGGGCCGTCGATCACGCGCGGCACCGGGCGCTCCTCGTTGCCGGTGGTGCGCTCGAGGATCCCGACCAGCGTCTCCTCGTCGGGCGCGGGCACCAGGATCTTGAAGAGGAAGCGATCGAGCTGCGCCTCGGGCAGGGGATACGTGCCCTCCATCTCGATCGGGTTCTCGGTCGCGAGCACCATGAACGGCTCGTCGAGCGCGTGGCGTGTGCCCGCGATCGTCACGCTGCGCTCGGCCATCGCCTCGAGCAGCGCGCTCTGCGTCTTCGGCGTCGCGCGGTTGATCTCGTCGGCGAGCACGAGCTGCCCGAAGATCGGGCCCTTCGAGAGCTCGAAGCGCTTGCGGCCGCGCTCGTCGTCGACGACGACGTTGGTGCCGACGATGTCGCCGGGCATCAGATCGGGCGTGAACTGGATGCGCGAGAAGCGCAGGTGCATCGCCTCCGAGAGCGTGCGCACGAGCAGCGTCTTGCCGAGCCCCGGTGCGCCCTCGAGCAGCGCGTGGCCGCCCGCGAAGAGGCAGACGATGACCTCGTCGACGACCTCGCTCTGACCGACGACCACCTGCGCGATGGCGTCGCGCAGCGTGGCGACCGCGGTCGCGAACTCTTCCAGCCTCGAATCGCTCATCGATGCTCCTCGTGCCGATCACTCCGGAGCGGCGCTGGTGCCCGGAGAGAAATATTCGCGGACGTGATCTCGGTAGTCCTGAGGGATCGGCATGCGCTCGATCGCGCCCTGCTCGCCGCGCGCGCCCGCACCCGTCGCGCCGCCCTCGTACGCCGACTCCGGCGCGTCCATACCGGCTGGGTCGAGCCACTCGACGGTGCTGCGCGAGGGCGCGCCGCGGCCGACGCGCGGGCGAACGCGCGCGAGAGGTCCGTCGCGCGTGTGGAGAT
>JALYRN010000435.1 GCA_030855295.1 Myxococcota bacterium
CAGCTGATCTTCCAGGGACTCCTGCAGGAGGACGCGTTCGCGGCGCCGCCCTCCGGGGCCGAGGAGCGCGAGCTCGGCGACGATCGCGGCATCCGGGAGTGCGGCGCCGATCGCGTGGAGCGCGTGCGCGGGCGCGCGCAGCTCGAGGCCGCTCGTCGCCGTGAGCACCACCGACGAGCTTCCGTCCGGCGAGGTGTGCTCGACGATCGTGCGGGAGCCCTGCGCGCTCTTCGGATGCAGCACCGCCCCCAGCCAGCCGTGAGGGCCCGGGGCGCCGAGGCGGTGGCGGAGGCGACCGATCTTCGCGAGCAGGTGATGCTCGGCGGTCTCGACGTGCTCGGCGTCGTAGCCCGCGAGCATGCGCTCGGCGGCCTCGAGCAGGACCGCGAGCACCGGATCTTCGCCGGGCGGCTCGTCGAGCACGCGATCGACGCGCCGCAGCGCCTCGTGGACGAGCTGCGCGCGGAGCGCGGGGCTCGCGAGCAGCGACGCGGACGAAGGATCGAGCGCGCGCGTGATCGCCGCGACCAGGAACGATCGACAGGCGGCGTCGCGCGGATCGATCGCGTGCGGGAGCAGGAGCGTGTCGAGCGCGGGCAGGTTCCGCGCGGCGAGCGGCGCGACGTCGCTCCACTCGATCGCGCCCGCGCTCGCGCGCACCAGCGCGTCCGCCGCGATCGCGACCGGCGCATCGTGCACGCCGCGGATGACCGCGCGCGGACCGGAGCGGGCGCTCCACGCATCGAGGATGCGGCCGCGCACTTCGGGGCTCTCTCGCGCCAGCGGGTCGTGCAGCGCGTTCGCGAGCGAGCCGCCCGTCGCGATATGGCGCTCGTAGATGGCGATGCGCAGGTCGGGCTCGGGACGCCTCAGGAGCGCGGTGCAGCCCGCGTCGATCAGCGGCGGCGTGCCCGGAGGCAGCGCTTGGACGAGCGCGAGGAGCACGCTCGGGTCGGTCTCGGTGGCGAGGCGATCGACGATCGCGGGGACGCTCGCGCGGTCGCTCGGGAAGCGGCGCGCGATCAGCGCGCAAGCCGTGGCGCGCAGGCGCGGATCGGGCTCGCTCTGCGCGATCGCTTCGACGAGCGCGGTCTCCTGCAGGCCTTCGACGACGGCGAGGAGGTGACGGCGCACGCCGATGCTCGGCTCGGTCGCCGGGCCCTCGCGCAGCTCGGGGAGAGCGGTCGCGCCGACGCGCACGGCCATCGTCCATGCCGCGCGCACGCGCGTCGACGGATCGTCGCTCGCGCGCGCCATGGCGCGGAGCTCGTCGTCGCTGCGCGCGGCCGCGTCGCGATCGTCCTCGAGGCGCACGCCGCCATCCTACAGGGTGGGCGGCGCGCGCGGCGCCCGATCAGTCGGACGCGAGATCGATGTCGCTGACCCAGACCGAGCCCTGCGTGTTGCCGCCGGGGGCGGGCACGAACAGCTCGATCGCGGCGAGATGCGTGGTGTCGAGGGTGGGCGCGGCGTCGCGGAGGCGCGCGAGCGGGACGCGCACCGTGGTCAGGATCTCCTGCTCGGCGCGGCTCGGGTAGCGGTGCGGGAGGCGGCCGACGCTCGAGAGCGGGACCTCGGCGGTCGTGCCCGCCGCGTCGCGCGCGCGGATCGCGATCTCGTGCTCCGGGATCGTGCCGTTGATCGTCGCGATCCGGGAGGCGAAGCGCATCGAGAGCACGTCGTAGGTGGAGGTGTCGATGTCGCCGACCGCGAAGGTCGCGGTCGCCGGCGCGGTCTGCCACGCGATGCGGATCGCCGACACCAGGTGGCTGAAGTTGCCGGCGCACGTCCCGGTGCAGGTGAGCGAGGCGGTGAAGCCGGCGTAGGTGTTGGCGCCGCCGAGATCGTTGGTGTCCGGCGCGCCGATGCCGCGGAAGTCGTCGAGGACGCGCCGCGATGCGCCGGCGTAGGACCAACGCAGATCGAGCGCGCGATCGGCCCACGCCTCGATCGACGCGGGGGTGTCGGACTCGGCGCGCACGTACGGAGGCAGGCGCGTCCCACCGGTGGTCGCGCCGATCCAGTCGGCGAGCACGACCTCGAGCATGCCGCGCTGCGCCGCCGCGCCGACGAGCTCGGTGGCGCCGCATACGCCGAAGCGACCGGAGTTGTCGTCGTAGCGCCACTCGCTGTTGAAGAAGTTGTGGTTCGCGCCGACGTAGAGCACCTGCGCGCGCTGGTGCGGGTCCGTCGGGTCGAGGCCGCGGTCGTACTGGCGCAGGCCCTCGAGCGTGCGCACGTCGGCGTCGCAGCCCGGCAGGAGCACGGCGAACGGCACGCCGCTCGGGCGGGGGTCGTGGTAGTCGGTCGGGCCGATCCCGAACACGCTCGCGAGCGTCACGCCGGCGATCGGCGTGTCGGCCAGCGCCTGGGTCGCCGCCGCGACGGCTTCTCCGCCGCGCGAGTGGCCGACCAGCGCGACGTTCGACAGGTCGACGTTCCCGACGAACGCGGTGCCGAAGGGCGCGCCGCCGCTGGTCGACCATGCGACCCAACGGCGCAGGTGCTCGAGGATCAGCTGCGTGCGCTGCGGGATGTAGTCGTCGCGGCAGTTGAGGGCATTCGCGCTCAGGCTCGCGGTGACGTAGCCCTGCGCTGCGAGCGTCTCCTGGAGATAGACGTAGCCCTGCGCGTTCGGTGTCGTGGTGAAGCCCGGCTGCGTGCACTCGTGCGCGGTGAGGGTGGCGCAGTCGTCCTCGCCGCCGGCGGTCGGCCGACAGTTGCCGTGGTTGCCGTGCAGGAACACGACGAGCGGGTAGGGCCCCGCCTCGAGATCGACGGGGTGCCGCACGACGCCGAAGAGCGAGGTCGCGAACGGCACGCTCGCGACGGTCTGATCGCGCACGTGGTACTCGTCACTGTCGATCGCGAGCGCGCGGACGGGCGCGGTGGTGCCGCCCTCGATCGCGCCGGCGAGCGCGACGACGCGATAGAACGCGCGCGGCGACGGCATGTCGGCGTCGGTGTACGTGGTGGTCGTCGCGGGCAGCGTCGCGAGCTCGATGAACGGGCCGGACTCGGCGTCCGCGCGCTCGAGCCGCAGCTCCGTGACGTCGGCGCCCTCGCTCGGCTCCCACGCCAGCGTGACGTCCGTGCTCGCGTCGGTCGCGAGCTCGGCGGAGATCACGCGGAGCCCCGTCGGGGCGAAGGCATCGATCACCGTCAGCGCGAACGTGCACTCGCCGGTGTTCGAGGCGTCGTCGGTCGCGGTCGCGGTCAGCGTGTGCGCGCCGCGGGTGGTCGGCAGCGGCGTGACGACGACGTCGACGTCGGCATCGCAGAGATCGGTCGCGCTCGGCGGCGGAACGTCGATCGCATCGGTGGCGCTGGTGCGGACGATCGTGCTCGGCGCGCTGGTGCAGTCGATCGCGGGCGCCGTGGTGTCCTCGATCGTCACTGCGACCGCGCACGAGAGCGACGCGCCGCCTTCGACGGTGGCGCTCCACGTCACGCTGGTCGTGCCGACCGGGAACCCCGCCGCCGGCGCGTCGCTGGTCGGCGCGCCGATCGCGCCGCCGGTGCACGAGGGCATCACGGCGGCCTCGGGAACGTCGACCGGCGTCTGCGGCGCGCTGCACGCGCGCACGATCGGATCCGCGCAGTCGATCGTCGGCTCACCGGTGACGCGATAGCGGATCGGGAACTCGCACTCGGCACGCGCACCGCTCGCCGCCGTCGCGACGCAGCGGCCCGACGTAACGCCCGGCACCACGGTCGCTCCGGGCGCCGGAGTGCAGGCGATCGTCGCCTCGCTGCCGTCGCACGTCGCGACCGACGTCATGAAGTCGATCGCGCGGCCGCTCGCCTCGAGGCAGCCGAGGTCGACCTCCGCGGGGCAGGCGATCACCGGCTGATCCGAGGGCGTTCCGGGCTCGGCGCAGCCCGCGTCGACCTCGATCGGCGGAGGGCTCTCGCCGCCGCACGCCGCGAGCGCGACGAGGAGCGTGAGCGACATGGCGCCGCGGGCGATCACGGGCTCACCTCGGCAGGCAGCTCGAGCGCGGGGGTGAGGACGAGGCGCGTGCTCGTCTCGTCGCCGTACTGCACGAACACCTCGTCGCCTTCGGTCAGCAGCGCGCGATCGGCGACCACGAAGCGCATGAGCCCGGGCTGCGGGTGCGCATAGCGCACGAAGCGCAGCGCGCCGACGTGGAGCACCGGATCGAGCGCGCGGGGAGGGACCTGTCGTGCGTCCAGATCGAGCGCGAGCGGGCGCGTCGCCGCGACGGTGTTCCCGGCTCCGTCCTCGCCCTCGCTCGCCGCGATCGCGGAGATCGAGAGCAGCGGTCGTGCGGTGGGCGCGGTGGGGATCACAGGAGACGATGGTGCCGTGGTGTCCGAGGCGGCGGAAGGATCGCCGGGCGCGCGCGCGGCCTCGCGCGAGGCGCGCGTGGAGCCGGGCTCGTCACCGGGCTCGTGCATCGCGATCGCCTCGGTGCGCGAGGCCGGCGGTGCGTCGCGGCCTGCGCACGCGCCGCTCGACACCGAGAGCAGCGTGAGCGGAAGCGCGACGAGGAAGAGAGCGCGCGGTTGCATGGTCGCGGAGCGTACCAGAGGGCAGCGGCCCCCGAGCCGCGCGCCGCCCCCGGTGAAACGTTCCACATCGCGCGCTCTCGCTCCGCGGCCGTACTAGGATGCGCCGCGATGAAGGCGGACGAGCTCAGGCTGCGGGCGGACGACGGCGTCGAGATCCAGGTCTACCGGTGGATCCCCGACGGGGCGGTGCGCGGCATCGTGCAAATCGCGCACGGGCTCGCGGAGCACGCGGCGCGCTACGCGCGGCTCGCCGAGCGGCTGACGCAGGAGGGCTGGGCGGTCTACGCGAGCGATCATCGAGGCCACGGCAAGACGGCGAGCAGCGAGGAAGCGCTCGGTCACTTCGCCGACGAGGACGGCTGGTCGCGTGTGATCGCGGATCTGCGGATGGTCGCGCAGCACGCCCGGCGCGAGCACGCGGGCGTTCCGTTCGTGCTCTTCGGTCACTCGATGGGCAGCTTCCTGTCGAAGAGCCTCGTGCTGCGGCATCCCCAGGAGATCGACGCGCTGATCCTGTCGGGCTCGAACGCCGGCGGCGGCGCGCTCGTGACGGCGGGCAAGCAGATCGCGAAGCTCGAGCGCATGCGGAAGGGGCGTCGAGGCAAGAGCGCGCTCCTCGCGACGATGTCGTTCGGCAACTACAACCGAGGCTTCGAGGGACGCACGGACTTCGACTGGCTCTCGCGGGATCCGAAGGAGGTCGACGCCTACGTCGCGGACGCGCGCTGCGGCTTCCGCGCGAGCACGCAGCTGTGGATCGATCTGCTCGGCGCGCTCGAGGATCTCGGGCGCGGAGAGTGGGCGCGGCTGCCCCGCGATCTGCCGGTCTACGTCTTCGCGGGTGAGCTCGATCCGGTCGGTGAGAAGGGCGCCGGGGTGCGCAAGCTGATCGCGACGCTGCGCGGCGCAGGCCTGACGAACGTGACCGAGCGTTTCTACCGCGAGGGGCGCCACGAGATGCTCAACGAGGTCAACCGCGACGAGGTGATCTCGGACGTGGTGCGCTGGCTCGACGAGAACGTCCGCTGAGGAGCGTCGGCGCGCCGAAACGGCGTGTCGATGCAGTAGTCTTCGCGCCGTGGCCCGTTCCGGTGAGAGAGCCCGCCGAGGGCTTCCTGGCGCCTTCGCGCTCGCGGCGGTGCTGGCGCTGCTGCCGGCGGTCGCGGCGTGGGCGCAGGACGGCGGCGTGCGCGATGCGGGCGGGCGCGCAGTGGAGGCGCAGGGCCCAGCGGCCGGAGACGCGGGCGCCGGGCCACGCGGTGACGCCGGCGCCCGGCGCCGCGCGGGCGATGCGGGGAGAGCCACCGAGGCATCGAGCGGAGACGCCGGCGCGGCGGGCGCGATCGTCGGCACTCCGGTCGGTGGCGCCGACGACGGCGGGATCGTGGACGCCGGGATCGTCGATGGCGGGATCATCGATGGCGGTGCGCTCGAGGCG
>JALYRN010000436.1 GCA_030855295.1 Myxococcota bacterium
CCTCCGGGGATCGGCGCGCGAGCGATGGCCAAGCAGCGCGTCGATCTGATGCTCGTCGAGCGAGGGCTCGCGCCCAGCCGGGAGCGCGCCCGTGCTCTCGTGCTCGCAGGCATCGTCTACTCGGGTGAGCGGCGCATCGACAAGGCGGGCGACGTGCTCGTCGTCGATGCGCCTCTCGAGGTCCGAGGCGCCGATCACCCGTACGTCTCACGCGGCGGCGTGAAGCTCGAGGGCGCGCTCGCCGCGCTCGGCGTCGATCCGCGAGGGCTCGTGTGCGCCGACTTCGGCGCGTCGACCGGTGGCTTCACGGACTGCCTGCTCACGCGCGGCGCGGCGCGCGTCCACGCGATCGACGTCGGATGGGGGCAGCTCCACCCGAAGCTGCGGAACGACCCGCGCGTCGTCGTTCGCGAGCGCACCAACGCGCGCCACCTCCGCGCCGCCGATCTCGACGAAGCGATCGATCTGGTCGTGATCGACGCGTCGTTCATCGGTCTCGGCAAGCTGCTCCCCGCCGCGCAGGACGTGCTGCGTCCGGGCGGCGCGATCGTCGCGATGGTCAAGCCGCAGTTCGAGGTCGGACGGCGCGATCTCCAGAAGGGCGTGGTCCGCGATCCCGCCGCGCGCACGGCGGCGATCGACAAGGTCGAGGCCGAGGCGCGCGCGCTCGGCCTCGAGGTGCTCGGCCGCTGCGACTCGACGCTCGCCGGTCCCGAGGGCAACGTCGAAGCGTTCCTGCACCTGCGACGCGCGCTCGATCAGTCGCCGTCGCCACACGGCACGACGACCTCGTCGAGGTAGTCGCGCGCCTGGGCGCCCGCCGGTCCGACGATCGTGATCGTCAGCAGGAACGCGCGATGTGATCGCGGCTCCTCGAAGGCGAGCACGCGCCCCTCGACCCGCCCCTCGTTCGGCAGATCCGCCCCGAACCGCGCCGAGCCACATCCGCCGCGCGCGATCACCGGCGCGCTCGTCTCGACGTCGTGCCCCGCCGCGCGCAGCGGTCCCGTCGCCCCCTCGAGCACACGCCTCAGCGACGCCACGTCCACGTCGTCGGCGCGCGTCAGGTCGATCGTCACCGTCAGTGCGCGATCGGGCGACTCGAACGCCCAGAGCTCGTGCGCCTCCGCCCAGCCGGGCATCGCCACCGCGAGCGTCTCGCGCACGATCGCCTCCGACGGAGCCAGCGCCACGCTCGGCTGCGGCAGCCGGAACCCGAGCCCCTCGTGCGCGACCCAGCGCTCGCCGTCGATCACGACCTCTTCCAGGCCAGCGCGATCCGACTCGAGCAGCACCATCGGCGCGCGATGCGGCGCGCGGGCTGCCATCCACGCGAGCCATGCGACCACGATCGCCCCCGCGATCCCCATCAGCGCGAGCGCCGTGTGCCGTCGCCCGAGGCCGGCGAGCAGATACGTGCCCATCGCGGCCAGACCCGCGAACGCAGCGAGCGTGCGGCTCACCGACAGCGCGCTCTCGGCGCTGCGTCCGACGAGCGAGCTCGAGATGGACGCGCCGAGCGCGCCCACGATCACGGCGACCGTCGCGCCCAGCGTCAGCGCCAGGAACATGCGTCGGACGTTCATCGAGCGGGAGCTTCCGGCGGCAGGATTCGAACCTGCATTCGCGGATCCAAAGTCCGCTGTCCTGCCCTTAGACGACGCCGGAGCAGAGCGCGAATGTTGTAGCACGCTCCGCTCATCGGCTCCCCGCCGCGCGCCCGCGCTCGAGCGCCGAGAGCGCATCGAGGAGCACGCGCGCCTTGAGCTCCGTCTCCGCCACTTCGCGGTCGGGGACGCTCGCCTCGACGAGCCCTCCGCCCGCGAAGTAGCTCAGCTCCTCGCCCTCGATCGTGGCGGTGCGGATCGCGACCGCGAGCGAGAGCCCGCCCGCGCGATCGACGTGGCCGATCGCGCCGCAGTACGCGCCTCGCGGTTGCCGCTCGAGCGCCTCGATGATCTCGATCGCGCGCAGCTTCGGGGTCCCGCTGATGCTCCCCGGGGGGAACGTCGCGCCGAGGATCGCCTCCGCGTCGATGCCCGCGCGCGTCGTCGCGCGCACCGTCGAGACCAGATGCGAGAGCCCCGCATACGGCTCCACCTCCATCACGCTCAGCGCGCGCACGCTGCCCGTCTCCGCCACGCGTCCGAGATCGTTGCGCATCAGGTCGACGATCATCGCGTGCTCCGCGCGCTCCTTCGCGTCCGAGAGCAGCGCCTTCGCCTCGCCGCGATCGTCGTCGCCCGTGCGGGCGATCGTGCCCTTGATCGGTCGCGTCTCGAGCGCGCGCGTGGTCGCGTCCCAGCGAAGGAACCGCTCCATCGTGCGCGCCAGCACCGTCCAGCGGCCGCCCTCGAGGTACGCCCCGAAAGGCACCGGGCTCGCCGCGCGCATCGCGAGGAAGAGCGCGATCGCATCTCCCTCCAGCCGCGCGGTCCATCGCCGCGCGAGGTTCACCTGGTAGATCTCACCCGCCGCGATCGCCTCCAGCGCACGCTCGATCGCCGCGCGGTGCACCGCCGCGTCCTCCGCCTCGACGCGCGTCGCACGTGCCTCCGGAGGCCGCGCCTCGAGCGCGTGCATCCGCGCTTCCACGCGCGCGATCGCCGCCTCGTCGTCACCGACGATCCACGTGCGTCCCTCGGCGCGATCGAACGCGACCACCGCGTCGTACCGCGCGAACCGCGCGATCGGCAGCTCGCTCGAGCGTGCCATCCGCGGCCCTCGCCGTAGCCCGAGCGCCTCGGCGGCGCTCCAGCACGCGTCGTACGCGACGTGCCCGATCCACGCCGGCACGATCGCCGGATCGATCTCCCCGCCGTCCGTGTTCCCCGACCGCGCGAGCGCTCCCCCGAGCACCGCGAACGGCGCGGGATCCCCCCAGCACGCCGCGCGCACCTCGACCGGCTCGCACGCGACGAACGACCAGCGCCCCTGCGCGCCCACGCCATCGCCGTCGAGCCACGCCACCGCGCGCCCGCGCCATCCTGCGGCGAGACGGCCCGGATCGAGCGCTGCGTCGATCTCCCGTGCGCGCACGGCGGGCTGCTTTACTCGCGCCGTTCCGCGAAGTAAAGGCGCGCACGGATGCGTCCCCGCCTCTCCGCGCTCTCCGCTCTCTGCTGCGCGCTCGCGCTGATCGCGTGCGAAGAAGCGCCACGCGACAGCGGCCGGCTGATCCAGATCGTCGACGAGGAGAGCCGCAACCCGGTCGCCGGGCTCGGCACCGGCGAGCTCCGCTTCGAGATCGATCAGGGCGGCCCCGAGCATCGCCAGACCATCGTCGACCGCTACAGCGCAGGCACCTTCGACATCCCCGTCGTCATCGAGAGCTACGTCGCGCCCACCCGCATCTCGGTCACGATCCAGCCCGCCGAGGGCGAGCCCGGAGGCCCGCGCATCGGCGCCGTCCCCGCGTTCATCCCGTTCAGCGTCGGCTTCGCGCGCGTCGTCGTCGGCGCGCCGCTCACGTGCGCCGAGCTGATCGATCCCCGGCTGCCGAGCGAGCGCCTCGATCTCGCGCTCGTCAGCCAGCAGTCGACGCTCTGGGCGATCGGCGGCACGCAGCGCGGCACGGGCACCGACATCCCGCTCGCGATCAGCGCCCCGCAGCTGACGTGGCCCGAGGCGCTGGTCGACCCGACGACGATCGGCGCGAGCATCGAGCCCTTCTCCCAGAACCTGCAGGAGACGCAGGCGATGCGCGTCGGCGACACCGGCGCGATCGCGATCCTCTCTCGCACCGCGGCGTTCCTCTGGACGCCCGGCGCGGGTGAGACGCCGATCTCGCGACACGACGGCGCGGGCATCGGCTCCACGCTCGCCGACCTCGGCAGCGAGGGCGTCGCGATCGTGGGCGGCGGCAACGCCGAGCCCACGATGATGACGCGCGTCGGCCAGATCACGTGGGTCGACGCCGCGGGCGCGACCACGACCACCGCGCTCGCGACCCCGCGCCGCAACCCCGCCGCGATCTTCGTCGGCGGTGTGCTCCTGATCGCCGGAGGTCAGGAAGACGGTCAGCCCCTCTTCGAGATTGCACCGCTGCGCAGCAATGCCTCTGCGATCCCGTCGACCCCGAACGACGCGCGCTCCGCACCGATCCTCGTCCGCGACCCGCGGCACCAGACGGCCGCGCTGCTCGGTGGCCGTGACGCGAGCGGAGAGCTCGTGGGCGAGGTCATCCTGGTGACCGGCTGCCCCGCCTGCGAGCTCACCGCGCTCCCCTCACCCGACAACGACTGGACGCAGCCGCGCGAGGGCCCCGCCGTGGTCGAGACCGGCCGCGCCACGTGGATCCTCGGCGGCATCGGCGCCGACGGGAACGCCTCCGACGGCGCCGATCGCGTCACCGTCACGAGCGTCGCGACCTCGATCGCATCGCTCGAGCGCGGGCTCGACCTCCCCCGCGCGCGAGCCTCCGCCGCGCACCTCGCGCAGGGCGTCGTCGTCCTCGCCGGCGGTCACGACGAATCGGACCGCGACGTCGACCACTTGACCATCTGCTGGCCCGAGTCGCTCGAGCCCCTGGATTAGTCGCTCTTCCGCGCCGACCTACGCCTCGAGGCGCGCACCTTGTATCATCCGTGCCCGCTGTCCTATGCTCCGCGCCCTACGCGCTGAGCTCTGCTCGCCCGACCACGGGCGGGCCGGCGCCTTCCTCTTGGTTTCGTTCATCCTTCGAGTGGCGCGCCCATGCTACGGACGCTCGAAAAGTACGAAATTCTCGAGGAAATCGGGCACGGTGGCATGGCCACGGTGTTCCGTGCCCGCGACACCAAGCTCGACCGTCTGGTCGCGCTGAAGGTGATGCACCCGCACCTGCGCGCCTCGAAGGAGGCCCGCGCTCGCTTCCGCCGTGAGGCCCAGGGCGTCGCGAAGCTCCGCCACCCGCGCGTCCTCGAGATCTACGACTACTCCGGCGAAGACTCCGAAGAGTCGTTCATCGCGACGGAGCTCCTCACCGGCCCGACGCTCAAGAAGTTCGCCGACGACAACCCGTCGATCCCTGCCGAGCTCGCGGCCTGCTTCGCGATCGAGGTCTGTCGCGCGCTCGGCGAAGCGCACGAGAAGGGCATCGTCCACCGCGACGTCAAGCCCGAGAACATCCTCGTCCACGAGAACCTGTGCGTGAAGCTGACCGACTTCGGCATCGCCGACATGGTCGACTCGCACACGATGACCGCGACCGGTCAGATCCTCGGATCGCCCGGCCACATGGCCCCCGAGCAGATCGAAGGCCGCGACTGCGACGCGCGCACCGACGTGTTCTCGCTCGGCACCGTCCTGTACTTCCTGGCGTGCGGCCGGCTCCCGTTCACCGGCCGCAACCCGCACCAGGTCCTCAAGCGCATCGTCGACGGCGACTACGCCGATCCGCTGCGCGTGCAGCCCGCGATCGGCGGTCGCCTCCGCGCGATCATCGTGCGCGCGCTCGCTCACGATCCCGCCGATCGCTTCGCGAGCGCGAGCGATCTCGAGAAGGAGCTGCGCGCCTTCGTCGCCGAGATCGGCGTCGACGATCCCGGCGCGCTCCTCGCCGAGTACCTCGCCGATCCGAACGGTGTCTCCGCCGAGATCACCAAGACGACGATCAAGGCGTGCACCGCGCTCGGCAGGAAAGCGCGCGACGCCGGCGACGTGCCCGTCGCGCTCGATCACTTCGGGCGCGTCCTCGCGCTCGACAACGGCAACGCCGAGGTGCTCGCGCTGGTCGAGAGCGTCGGCCGCACGAAGCGACGATCACGCACGATGGTGGTCGCGCTCGGCTCCGCGCTCACGCTCTCGGCGCTCGCGCTCGGCGGCTGGCTGTTCACCGGCGGGGGCGCGTCCGGCACCGACGACGCGAACGGTACGATCGGCACGATCGCGAGCGATCCGCGCGATGCCGCCGCGGCGATCCCCGATGCCGGCGCGCTGGCGATCGCCGAGCTCGACGCCGGCGCCGCGAGCGTCGCGGCTCCGGAG
>JALYRN010000437.1 GCA_030855295.1 Myxococcota bacterium
GGCCCTACCGCGGTCGCGGCGGGCGTGGTCGCGGCGCGTGGGCGTGAGCGCAGGAACCGAGAACCAGAACCGACTGCTCGAGGAGACACGACGTCATGTTCAAGAGGAAGCTTCTGATCGGAGCGCTCGCGTTCGGCACGTTCGCCGGGTTCGCGGGTGGGTTCATGAGCCTCGGCGCGCACGGTGCGCGGTGCCACCAGGCGCGCCGGGAGGCGTTCGAGGCGCACGTCGCCGACGTGTGCACGCGCTCGGCGCATCGCGTGTGGGAGGAGCGTGGTGAGAGCACGGCGGAGGTGCGTCGCGGTCCGCACGGTCGCTTCGGCGGCGCGAGCGAGTAAGCTCTCGCGCGCCGGCGGCGATCGCATCGCGCCGGCGCGCACCGCCCGGAGGCTCCCGTGATCCGCGTGCTCTTGATCGACGACGATCTTCGGCTCCACGAGCTGCTCGAGACCTACCTCGCGCAGAACGGGGTGACGCTCGCGTACGCACCGGACGGACCGAAAGGGCTCGCGGCGCTCGGCGGCGGCCAGAGCGGCGCGTACGACGCGGTGCTGCTCGACGTGATGATGCCGCAGATGGACGGGCTCGAGGTGCTGCGGCGCATTCGCGCGGAGAAGGGTGCGCTGCCGGTGATCATGCTGACGGCGCGCGGTGACGAGACGGATCGCGTGGTCGGGCTCGAGCTCGGCGCGGACGACTACGTGCCGAAGCCGTTCTCTCCGCGCGAGCTGCTCGCACGGCTGCGCGCGGTGCTCCGGCGCGGCAAGCCGGAGGGCAGCGATCAGCGGCTGAGCGCGGCGGGGATCACGGCCGACCTCGGCACGCGCGAGGTGAGCGTCGACGGGCGCGTCGTCGACCTGACGGGCCTCGAGTTCGACATCTTGATCGCGCTGCTGAAGCGCGCGGGGCGGGTGATCCCGCGCAACGCGCTGCTCGCGGAGGCCGGGCGCGACGACGTGGTGGTCGGCGAGCGCACGGTCGACGTGCACATCTCGCGGCTGCGGAAGAAGCTGGGAGACGATCCGCCGCAGCGGATCAAGACGGTGCGCGGCGTCGGATACGTGCTCTCGAAGGAGGGCGTGTCGCCGCCGAACGGCGGGACGACGTAGTCGGCGTCGTCGCGAGCGCTCCAGAGAGAACAGAGAGAGAGAGAAGGCGTCGTCGTGGGCCTGCATCACTGGGTGCGCTCGAAGCTGCACCGGAGGATCTTCGTCTGGTTCGGTGCGTCGATCGTGATGACCGGCGCGTCGGTGTGGCTCGTGCTCTCGCTCGCCTCGCCGCCGTACGAGAACTGGCACCAGGACTGGGACCGCTTCCGTCGCTTCGTCGGCAACCAGTACGCGCGGGTCTGGGACGATCCCGAGGCGCGCGACCAGCTCGGGCGCAGCACTGCGGAGGAGCTCGAGGTCGAGGTCGTGCTGCGGGGCGCCGATGGAGCGGAGATCGCGAGCTTCGGGCGAGCTCCGTGCGTCGACCCGCGCTTCGAGGCGCCGATCGAGCGCGGCGGCGAGCTGCTCGGGCACGTCGAGATCTGCGCGGAGCGGACGCGCCCGCGCCCGGGGTGGCTCTTGCTGCTGGGCGTCGCGGTCGCGTGCGGGACGCTGTGGGCGGCGTCGGGCGTGATCTCGCGTCGGCTCGCGCGGCCGCTCGGTCACGTGGCGCACGTCGCGCGCGACATCGGCACCGGCAAGCTCGGCACGCGCGTGAAGCTCGGGCGTCATCGCATCGGCGAGATCGCGATGCTCGCCGATGCGATCGACGACATGGCGACGCGCATCGAGAAGCAGCTGCGTGATCAGCGTGAGCTCTTGGCGGCGGTGAGCCACGAGATCCGCACGCCGCTCGGGCACATCCGGATCCTGCTCGAGACCGCGCGCGACGCGGCGGAGCTCGGGCGTCCGATCGACGAGACCGCGATCGACGAGCTCGAGAAGGAGGTGCTCGAGATCGACGACCTCGTCGGCGAGCTGCTCGCGAGCTCGCGGCTCTCGTTCGAGACGCTCGAGCGTCGTCCGCTCGAGGCGCTCGACGTCGGCGCGCGCGCGCTCGAGCGGGCGGGGCTGCCGATCGAGCTGCTCGAGAGCGACGCCGAGAGCCTGCCCTTCGAGGGCGACCCCACGCTGCTCGGTCGTGCGCTCGCGAACCTGCTCGAGAACGCGAAGCGTCATGCCGGTGGGATCGAGCGTCTCGTCATCGAGTCGAGCCCCGAGGGCGTCACGTTCGCGGTCGACGATCGCGGCACCGGCTTCGCGCCCGCCGACCTCGAGCGCGTCTTCGATCCCTTCTACCGGGGCGAGCGTCGCGCTGGCGCCGGCGTCGGCTCCTTGGGCCTCGGCCTCTCTCTCGTGCGCCGCATCGCCGTCGCCCACCACGGCCGCGCCTGGGCCGAAAACCGCCCCCAAGGCGCCCGCGTAGCCTTCCAAATCTCCCCCCCTCCCCCCGAGGGACACGCACCGCCCGTCTAAGTGCCTGAAAGTACAGGTGGTATTCAGCCCCTCCGGCCAACCCCCCATAACTTTGCATCACTTCGCGCGCACCGGCGCGCCCCGAGCCGCGATAGCGGGCGCATGCCTCGACGCGCTCGCCTCCACTCCATCCAGCCCGGCCATCCCCACCACCTCGTCCTGCGCGGCAACAACCGTCGCCAGCTCTTCACCGAGCACGTCGCGCGCGAGCTCTTCCTCGAGTACCTCGGCGACGCGTCGCGACGGTGGTCCTGCCCGCTGCACGCGCTGACGCTGATGGACAACCACGTCCACCTCGTCACGACGCCGCCGACGCTCGTCGCGATGTCGAAGTTCGTGCAGTCCTTCGCGCAGCGATATGCGCAGCGGCGCAACCGGCTCCGCGGTGGATCGGGGCGCCTCTTCGAGGAGCGCTTCTACGCGGAGTGCCTGCGCGACGAAGCGCACATGGCGGCGACGATCCCGTACGTCGAGCTGAACCCGGAGCGCGCCGGGATCGTCGCGAGCCCCGACCAGTATGCGTGGTCGACGTACCACTTGCACGCGCTCGGCCCGGAGCGCTCGCGCATCCCCGCGTCGCTCTGGACGCCGTGCGACTGGTACCTCGGGCTCGCGTCGACCGACGAGGCGCGCCGCGCGACCTACCGCGAGTGGTTCGGGATGCGCCGCGGGCAGGACGTGCCGAACGGCGAGGTTCTTCGCGAGCTCGAGATGGCCAGCGACCGCTACACGCGCCGTCTCCGCCGCCCCGACGGAACACGCGCGGCAGAGGACGAGCTCGCCTACGGCTCGGGCCTTCCGTACGAATCGCCGTCCTCCGCGAAGTGATGCAAAGTTATGGGGGGTTGGCCGGAGGCGACGAAAACTGCTGTAGATCCAGGGGCTTGGAAGGGCGGTGCGTGTCCCTGGGCCAGGTGGGGGTTTGGGGGGTGTAGGAGAGGGTGGTGGCGGCTCGGGTGCCGTCGAGGACGCCGCTCCAGCGGAAGCGCCAGCGGTTCAGAGGCCAGGTGAACTCGGTGTCGCGGAGGAGCGCGCGCGCGGCGTAGAGGGGGCGGATGATGGGGCCGGGGACCGGGATGCCGATGCGGCCCGCCGCCTCGATCGCAGCGGAGAGCGGCAGCACGTCGGCGCCGGGGATGTTGAAGACGCCCTGCGCCGTGACGCCGAGCGCACGCACGGTCGCGCGCACCGCGTCGGCGATCGAGATGACGTCGAGCATCGGGTCGTAGCCGAGCGGCCGATAGCAGACGTTCGAGGCGACGTAGTCGTGGAGCTGGCTCCCGCTGTACGGCGCGAAGATCTCCGCGACCCGCAGCACCGCGATCGAGAGCGGCGAGAGGCCCATCCGCGTGCACACGGTCATGTCGGCCTCGACCCGATCACGAAGGCGCTGCGGCATCTCGGGCGACATCTCGATCGGATGGTCCTCGCCGATCAGCGCCGGCAGCTCCGGCTCGATGCGATAGATCTCCGCCGAGCCGAGGTACACGAACCGGCGGATGGTCGGATGGCGCTCCGCGAGCTGCAAGATCTCACGCGTGGTCTCGACGTTGAGCGCATGCACCCGTCGCCCGTGCGCGCGCACGCTGCGGTGATGCGCCGAGTGCACGACGCTCGTGATGCCGAGGTCGCGCGCGGGGCCGAACAACAGATCGCGCAGGTTGCGCGACCGCGTGAGATCACACGGCAGATAGCGGATCCGCGGATCGCGCGGCCCCGTCCACTCACGCTCGAGCGCGACCGCGAGCACCGCCTCCACCTCGCTGCGCGAGAGCAGATCGGTGATCAGCGCGCGCCCGAACGGCGTGGTCGCGCCGGTGACCAGCACGCCGCGAAGCGGAGACGAGGAGGCCGCGGTCGCCATCATCGGAAGATCCCCTTGCGCTCCCGGAGCGCCTCGTCGATCAGCGCCTGCACCGCGCTCTGCACCTCGCGCGCGAGCGCGCGCGTCGTGGTCGGATCATCGGCCTGCTCGGGCGCGAAGCGACCCCGCGGATCGATCGGCGCGCCGTACCGGATCCGGTAGCGCACCGGCAGAGGAAACGGCGTCGCCGGAATCGGCAGGTAGGGCGCGCCGAAGAGGTGGAACGACTCGATGCGCGCGAGCTCGGGCCACTGCTCCTCCGCCCCCACGATCGCGACCGGCACGATCGGCGCGCGGAACCGGATCGCGAGCTCGGCGTGCCCGACCCGGAACGGCTGCAGCCGGTAGCGCTCCGAGGGCGGCTTCGCGATCCCCGGAACGCCCTCCGGAAAGACCGCGAGCAGCTCGCTGTCGCCGAGCAGACGCTCGAGCGTCGCTCGGTTGCCGGAGACCACGCCGTTGCGGCTGAACGCCGTGTACACCAGCGGCAGGCGCGGAACGAACCGATCGGCGACCACGCGCGCGACACGCGGCGGCTCGGTGCGCCGGAGCACGTCGGCCCAGAGCATCATCCCGTCGACCGGCAGCATCCCCGAGTGGTTCGCCGCGAGGATCGCCGGCCCCGAGCTCGGGATCTGCTCACCGCCTCGCGAGTCGACGCGGAACCACACCTCGTAGAGGAAGCGCGTCGCCGCTGCCGACGCGCGCACCGCGTCGGGCCGAAGCCCGAGCCGATCCCAGCCGTGCCCGGCGTCGTGGAACTGAAGGTGCTCGAGGCGCTCGTGCTCGGCCGCCGGAAGGAGAGCGCGCGAGAACGCTCGCGCGGCGCGCACGGCGAGCTGCATCTCTTGGACGTGCGCACGAGGCCTCCTGCGCGCAACCAGCGGCATAGACGCAAGCTATGGCCCGCATCGCAAGCATGTATTTTCGCTAATGGTCGCGGGCCCGCATACCCAACTGCGTGGGGAACAGAGCTCGACGGGCGCTCGCATGCGTCGCCGGTGTCGCGTTCGCGCTCGCGCTCGCGGAGCTCGGCGCGAGCGCGCTGCACGGCGGCGCGTTCCCGTACCTCACGATCTTCGTCGCCGATGCGGCCTACGGCGTGCGCCTCGCGCCCGACGCCACGTCGCGCGTGCGCAGCCGGCTCGGCCGCGTCACCACGGTGCGCACCAACGCCGCGGGTCTCCGTGGACCTCGGTGGACCACCGCATCTGGAGCGTCGCGGCGCGCGCTCGTGATCGGCGACTCGCAGGCGATGGGTCTCCACGTCGAGGAGGAGGACACCGTCGCGGCGCGCCTCTCGTCCGAGCACGCGCTCGAGGCGCAGAGCGCCGCGGTGCCGACCTGGGGTCCCCGCGAGTACCTCGCGATCCAGCGCGAGGTGCTCGAGCGCGCGGCCGCGCGCGGCGCGCCGTTCACGCACGTCGTGCTGGTGCTCAACGTCGCGAACGACTGGCACGAGATGGGCGTGCCCAACGCCCGTCGCACCACCGCGCGGCACGGCTGGGCGGTGCGGCCCACGCCCGCCGATGCGGCGCGCGCGTCCGATGACGATCCGCTGCGGAGCTGGCTGCTCGGACGCTCGCACCTCGCGTACGCGGTGCGGCGTGCGGCGGGCGGCGCCACCGGGATCGCGC
>JALYRN010000438.1 GCA_030855295.1 Myxococcota bacterium
GGCGAGCGCATCGCGCGCCCGGTCGCGCTCGGCTTCGGCATCAAGACGCCCGCCGATGTCGCCGCCGCGGCGCCGCACGTGGACGCCGTGGTCGTCGGCAGTGCGCTCGTCGACGCGATCGCCGGCGGCGGAGCGGCGGCGGCTGCTGCGCTGGTCCGCGCGCTCCGCGGCGCGACCTCTCGCGCCCCGGCGTGATCACGGCGCGCGACCGGCGCTCCCTCGGTCGGCGTTCACGCGAGGTCCTCGAGCACGAGCTCGAAGCGCCCGTGATCGAAGGGCTTGCCCGGCGCGTCCTGCACCTTCACGACGCGCTCGCGCTTGCCGGCGCGCTGCAGCTCGAGCGCGCGATGGTGACAGTAGGGGTTGTTGCCCGGCTTGCCGAAGAGCACGAACGCCGTCCAGGTGCACCCGGCCCGGCACTCGTCGGCGTAGTAGCAGGTGCGGCAGTAGCCCCAGAGATCGTCGACGGTGCGGTCGCGCGTGTACCGCATCGCGTCGCCGCCGCGCTCCCACACGTCGCGGAGGGTCGCGTCGCGGATGTTGCCGCCCGTCCACTCGCGCGTCGGCAGCGACGGGCATCCCTTGATCGATCCGTCGGCCTCGATCCCGAGCGTCCCGCGCCCCGCGCCGCACGAGGCCATGTGGCCCTTCGGCGTGGTGCCGCGGAGCGCGTGCTCGTGCGGTCCGAAGTAGCCGATGTTGTTCCCGGGCCAGAGGCGGACACGCCGCTCGTCGCAGCGCTCCTTCAGCGCCGCGAGCATCGGGAAGAGCTGCAGGAGATCGTAGGGCTGGAGCAGCACGTCGGGCTCGTCGGCCGCGCGGCCCATCGCCGCGGTGAGCTGGATCTGCCAGCTGTGCGCGCCGGCGTCGGCGATGGTCTCGAGCACGTCGGGCAGGTCCGGCATGCTGAGCCGGTTGATCTGCGTGTTCGCGCTCACCTGGATCCCCGCGGCCCGCAGCTGCTCGATCGCCTCGAGCGCGGCGCGATGGCTCCCCGCGACGCCGCGCAGGCGATCGTGGGTCGCCTCGCGACCATCGATCGACACGCTCGCCGTCTGCAGCCCAGCCTCCGCCGCAGCGCGCGCTCGCTCCGGCGTGATCCCGCGCCCACCGGTCGTGAGGCTCGCCGTCATGCCGCGGCGCCGGATCCGCCGGACGATCTCGGTCCAGTCGTCGCGCAGGTAGGCCTCACCGCCGATCAGCGAGACCTCCTTGACGCCGAGGTCCGCCATCTGCTCGACGAGATCGAGGCACTCGGCGGTGCCGAGCTCCTCCGGCCGATCGTGACCGGCGCGCGAGCCGCAGTGACGGCACGCGAGATCGCACGCCAGCGTGATCTCCCAGACCGCGTAGATCGGCCGCACGCGCTGATCGATCGGGCGTGCCTCGTCCGCCAGCGGAAGCCGCCGGCGCGGCGGATCGGCGGTGGGCGCGAGCGGCAGCAGGCGCGGCCGGGGCGCGCGCATCTGCGCTTCGCGCTCCTCCGGGGTCCACGGATCCGCGATCGGCGGCGGGCGCTCGCTCGTGCTCGGCTCCGACCCACTCACGCCGACTCCGCTCGCCCGCGCGGCACGCCGCGCACTGCGCGCACGAACGCTTCCATCTCGGCGGCGTCCTTGACGCCCGGCGCGCTCTCGACGCCGCTCGCGCAGTCGACGCCCATCGGCCGCACCGCCTCGATCGCGGCCGCGACGTTGTGCGCGGTCAGCCCACCCGCGAGCCAGAGGGGCCGCACGGTCGCGATGCGAGACGCGAGCGCCCAGTCCGCGATCGTCCCGGTGCCGCCCTTCATCCCGGCGACGCTCGCGTCGAGCAGCACCTCGATGCCAGGCGTCGCGATCGCCGCGCGCCAGCCTTGCTCGCCGCTCGAGCGCACCACCCCGTACGCGGCCGGCAGGCACGCGCGCAGCACCTCGGGGCCCTCGTCGCCGTGCAGCTGCACCCAGCGCACGCCGGTGCGCGCGCGGAGCTCGAGAATCTCCTCGAGCGTCGCGTCGACGACGACCGCGACGACCCGGGCGCGACCCTCCGCGAGCGTCACGATCTCGCGCGCGACCTCGAGCTCGCAGCGCCGCTTCGAGCCCGACCAGAAGTTCAGCCCGATCGCGTCGACGCCGAGGGCGAGCGCGCGCTCGGCGTCCTCGACCCGAGCGACTCCGCAGATCTTGATCGCCGTCATCGCAACGGCTCACTCGATCTTGAGTAGCTCCTTCACCTTCTGGATCACCTGTGGAGCCTGGATCGGCTTGGTGATGTACGCGTTCGCGCCGAGCGCCATCGCGCGCTGCCGATCCTCGGTCGAGCCCTCGGTGGTGATGATGATGATCGGCACGTTCGCGTGCTGCGCGTCGGAGCGGATGCGCTTCACGAGCTTCAGGCCGTCCATGATCGGCATGTTGATGTCGGTGAGGATGAGGTCGTACCGGTTCGACGCGAGCTTCCGCAGCGCGTCGACGCCATCCTCCGCCTCGGTCACGGCGACACGCTTCACGCGAGCCAGCGCGAACACGAGGAGCTGCCTCATCATGGGCGAGTCCTCGACGACGAGACACGAGAAGTCAGCCATCCGCGTTCACTCCGATCCTTCGGCCCGACGGGCCGGCGGCACTGCGCCTTCAGGCCTTGCGCTTCCAGGGACTGCGCTTCCTGAGGAAGCTGCATTCTTCGGCGGCACGGCGTCGATCGAGTGCGCGCCCGCCAGGTGACGATCGATGCCCTCGAGCGCGCTCCGCGGATCCGACGCGCTCGCGTACTGGTTCGCGGCGATCAGCGCGGTCCCACCGTGTGAGCCGAGCAGCTCGAAGAGCGCATGATCGACCGCGGCCCACGTCTCCTTCTGCGCGAGCACCGACACCACCACGATCACGCCCACGCACACGTCGCGCACGTTCATCGGCACGATCGCCAGCGGGTCGTCGATCGTTCCCGGGCGGAGCGGCACGTCCTGGCGGATCCGCGCGATCCCGGTCGTGATCGCCGTCGCGATCAGCCCCTCCGCGCTCGAGCTCTCCTCGAGCGACGTCACGTCCGCCTCGTCCAGCCCCGACGTCAGCACCGGCCGCGCGGTCGTGCCCGATTGGTCGAGCAGGAAGATCGCGTACCGCTCCGACCCCATCAGCTGCTGCAGGAGCTCGGCGAGATGCCGCATCACGCCGCGTACGGAGAGCGTCGCGTGCAGGTGGCTGCTCGCGATGTAGAGGTTCGCGAGATCGTGGAGCTCCTGCTCGATCTCGACGGTGCGCGACTCGTTCTGCTTCGAGCGCTCGTCGAGCTCGTCGCTCTTCGCGAGCAGCGCCCGGCGATCGGTCTCCAGCTGCTCGATCTTGCGGAGCAGATCGCGGATCGCGTCGTCGCTCGCGACGTGCTCGCGCAGCCGCGCGTTCTCGTCGCGGATGCGATGGAGCTGCTCGCGGATGTCGCGGTTCTCCTCGAGCAGCGACTCCGTCACCTCGACGCCCTTGCGCAGGAACTGCCGCACGAACGCCTCGCGGTCCCGCGTCAGATCCGCGGGGAGATCGCTGCTGCGCCGATTGCGATCCTGCGGGTCGTTCTCGCTCATGCCGGCCTGCGCGCGACGGTACCAGATCGGGAGCGGGGGTTTCTACCGGCGCTCGTTGCACGCGCGCACGATCGCGTCGGCGATCGAGCCGATCGGCAGCGTCCGATCGACGAAGCCTGCGCGCTCGGCGCTGCCCGGCATGCCCCAGATCGCCGCGGTCTGCTCGCTCTCCACGATCACCGTCCCGCCGGCTCTCTTGACCGCCTCGGCGCCTCGCGTTCCGTCGTCTCCCATGCCCGTCAGGATCACGGCGAGCACGCGCGAGCCGTAGGCCGCCGCGGCGGTCCGGAAGAGGCGATCGACGCTCGGCACGTAGCGATCGTCGGCATCGGGCGGCACGGCACGGAGCCACGTCGAGCTCCCGCTCGCGGCGATCTCCATGCACCGGCCGCCCGGGCACACGAACGCCTGCCCGGCGCGCAGCGCCTCGCGATCGACGAGCTCCGCGACCCGGACGCCCGCGAGCTTCTCGAGCCGCTCCGCGAACGTCTTCGTGAAGCGCTCGGGCATGTGCTGCGCGATCGCGATCATCCCCGGCAGATCGCTGGGGAGCCGCGAGAACACCTCGACCAGCGCCGGCGGTCCGCCGGTCGATGCGCCGATCACGACCACGCGCCGCGGGTTCGGGTCCTTCGGCGCGGGCCGCGTTCCGTCCACCTGCGGCAGCCTGATCAGCCCCGTCGCGGTCGCCTCACGCTCCCGCGCGCCCGCGTCGAGCGGACGGAGCTGGCGAACCATCTCGACCTTCTCCTCGAGCAGCTGGCGGATGCTCGCGAGCTCGCTCGAGATCGTCGTGCTCGGCTTCACGATGAAGTCGAGCGCGCCGAGCTCGAGCGCCTTGAACACGTCGGCCTTGGCGCCGCGCCCCGAGACCACCAGCACCGGCGTGGGCTGACGCGCCATCACCAGTCGCAGGAACGTGAAGCCGTCCATCTTCGGCATCTCGAGATCGAGCGTGACGAGATCGGGCTTGTGCCCGATCACCATCCGGAGCGCTTCTTCTCCGTCGGCAGCCTTCGCGATCACCTCCACGTCGGGGATCGACGCGAGCAGATCCGCGATCGTGCGCCGGTTGAACGCGGAGTCGTCGACGACGAGCACGCGAAGGGGGCGGCCCGAGGTGCTCATCGGTCGTTCTCTCCGTTGCCGCTGGCGGCCATCTCGCGCTTGATGCGGTCGAGCGGGCGAGGCTCGAGCGGCCTTCGGTAGACCATGTCCGAGCTGAGGTGGGCGAGCTCGAACGCGGTCGAGACGTGGAGCAGGGACTCGCTGTGGCCGAGCAGGAGATGACCTCCGGGCTGGAGCCGCTCGAAGAAGGTGTCGATGACCTTCTTGCGCGACTCGGGATCGAAATAGATGAGCACGTTCCGGCAGAAGATCGCGTCGACACGCCCGAGCAGCGCGGTCTTGTCGCGATCGAGCAGGTTGAGATGTCCGAACTGGCACATCGCGCGGATGCGCGGATGCACGCGCATCCCCTCCGCCTCCTCGGCGAAGAACTCGGCGTACTCCGGCGGCATCGCGCGGAAGCTCGCCGGCGGATACACCGCGCGCCGAGCCGTCGCGAGCACGCGACGCGACACGTCGTTGCCGAACACCCGCACGTCCCATCCCTCGAAGAGCCCGGAGCGCACGACGAGGATCGCCAGCGTGTAGACCTCTTCGCCGGTCGAGCAGCCGGCGCTCCACAGCACGATCCGCTTGCTCCCGCGCTCGGCGGCGCGCGCCTTGATCGCCGGCAGCAGGTCCTTGCGGAACGCGCGCAGCTGGTACTCCTCGCGGAAGAAGTACGTCTCGTTCGTGACCAGCGCCTCGACCGCGTCCTCGAGCTCCGAGCCCGCGCCCGGGTGATAGCGGAGGAAGTGGTAGTACGCCGTGAAGTCCGCCAGACCGAGCGCGCGCAGGCGCTCGCGGAGCCGTCGCTCGAAGACGAACATCGACCCGTCGTCGAAGTGCATCCCCGAGTAGCGGTTCACGAGATCGCGCAGGAGACGGAACTCCTCGATCCGAAGCTTCGGGCCGCTGTCGAACAGGATCGACACTACGCCCCCGCGCCTCCGATCACGGCGCCCAGCGCATCCACGATCGCGATCCGCACGAGGTCGTCGCTCTCGATCGCCGCGCGCTCGCGCAGCTTCGCGCGCGCTTCCTCGCTCCCGAGCGCGCCGAGCAGCGTCGCGGCGAGGCGCCGCACGTCCCACGCCGGATGCGACAGGCCGATCGCGAGCTTCGACTCCTTGCGCGCCATCGGGTGATCCGCGACGACGCGGAGCCCTTCCTTCACGACCTCCTCGTCGGGATGACCGAGCGCGTCGACCAGGAGCTCCTCGAGCTCGTCCTCGCGCGCAGGCGGCGGCGCGACGGGCCTGCCTGCGCCCAGCGTGCGCAGCGCGACCAGCGCGGCGA
>JALYRN010000439.1 GCA_030855295.1 Myxococcota bacterium
GGCCTACGGCGTGTGCGGCGGCGAGGGCGTGTGCGCGCCGGGCGCGACCGGCAGCGAGACGTGCGGCGACTGCGGCACCCAGCCGACGCTCTGCACCGAAGCCTGCACGTGGGAGAGCGCCGGCGAGTGCGCGTCCGAGGGCGAGTGTGCACCGGGCGCGATGACGCGCTCGGGCACCGGCTGTCCCGCCGGGCAGCAGCGCGACGTCACGTGCAGCGACGCATGCATGTTCGAGCCGACCTCGGCGTGCACCGCCGACGGCTGCGAGACGCCCGGCGTCATCGAGCGCGTCGGCTGCGGGACGATGTGCGGCACGCAGGAGCGCTTCTGCAACGCGACGCGTACGTGGGAGTACGGCGCGTGCGAGGGCGCGGGCGCGTGCGTCCCCGGCACGACCGGCACCGCGGCGTGCGGCATGTGCGGGATGCAGACGACGCGCTGCAACGACGCGTGCGCATGGGTGACGTCGGGCTCGTGCACGGGAGAGGGCACTTGCGCCCCGGGGACCACGCGGCGCACCAGCGCGGGCTGCCCCGCCGGCGCGACGCGGCTGATGCAGTGCAGCGCCGCGTGCGGCTACACGATCGAGGTCGAGCCGTGCCGGACGACGGTGCCGATCGACGTGCTCTTCCTGATCGATGCGACGCCGTCGAACTGGTACGACTTCGAGGACCAGCTCACGACGTTCGTGCCGCGCTGCGTCGACGCGCTGCTCGCGCTGACGGACGTGCAGGTGGGCATCGCGTACTACGGCGACATGAGCTCGCCGGTCGAGCCGTTCGAGGCGGGCGTCGAGATCGGCGCCGCGACCAGCGCGGCGATCTCGACAGACATCTCGGCGCAGGACGATCTCGGCGGTGGCGAGGACTCGACGATGGAGGCGCTGAGCATCCTCACCGGCGCGACGCCCGCGACGGGCAGCATCCCGTTCGTGTGCAGCGCCGGGCGCGTCGCTGGCGGCTGCTGGCGGCCGGGCGCAGAGCGCGTGATCGTCATGCACACCGACGAGGCGGCGCGCGGCGGACCGCTGCCGACCGGGACCGGCGTGTGGAACCCGTGGCCGACCGGCCCCACGTGGACCACGGTGCTGCCGCGCCTGACGACCGACGGCACGATGCTGTTCACGATCCTCGACAACGGGTTCGTGACGGCGGGCAGCCCGGTCCAGCAGTACGAGCGCATGGTGATGGACCTCGGGCAGCCCGCGACCGACGCGCGGCTCGAGGGACCGACCGAGCCGGGCCTCGGCGTGGTCTGCGACGCGATCGTCGCGCGCGTCCGCACGATCGCGGGGCTCTGAGGTGGCGATGCTCGCAGCGCGCAGCGCGGCGTCGAGGGGGCTCCTGGCCTGCTTGCTCGTGAGCACGATCGCGAGCGCCGGGTGCAGCGCGATCGTCACGCCCGACGTCTCGCGTCTCACGCCGGACGGAGGCGTCGTCACGCTCGATGCCGCCTCCGTCGACGGCGGACCGCCCGACTCGGGCCCGCCGATGCCGTGCGACACGCCCGGCGCGACCGAGGACGTCGCGTGCGGCAACTGCGGCATCGCCACGCGCTTCTGCAGCGGCACCGGCGTGTGGGAGTACGGACCGTGCGAGGGCCAGGGCGAGTGCGCGGCCGGCACCGACGACGCCATCGCGTGCGGCAACTGCGGCGAGCAGACGGCGCGGTGCAGCGCGAGCTGCGCGTGGGAGATCACGGGCGAGTGCAGCGGCGAGGGCGTGTGCGCGCCGGGCACGGCGTCTCGCAACGGCGTGGGCTGCCCCGCCGGACAGACGCGCGACGTGACGTGCAGCGACGCGTGCGTCTTCGAGCCGGCGTCCGAGTGCATGGCGGACGGATGCCCGATGCCGGGCGCGACCGAGTCGGTCGCATGCGGCATGTGCGGCACCCAGCGGCGCTTCTGCAGCGCGGCCGGCGTCTGGGAGTACGGCGCGTGCGAAGCCGAGGGCGAGTGCGCGCCGGGCACCACGCAGGGCGTCGCGTGCGGGATGTGCGGCATGCAGGCGTCGCGCTGCACCGACGCGTGCCGCTGGATGGCGAGCGGCGCGTGCACCGGAGAGGGCACGTGCGCGCCCGGCACCACGCAGCGCACCAGCGCGGGCTGCCCGGCGGGCCACACGCGCGTGCTGCAGTGCGACGCGACGTGCGGCTTCTCGATCGAGGTCGAGCCGTGCACGTCGTCGCGACCGGTCGACGTCATGCTGCTGCTCGACTCGACCGGCTCCAACGAGGGCGCGCTCGGCGACGACCTGCCGACCATCTCGAGCCGCTGCATCGCGCCCCTGCTGGCGATGCGCGACGTGTTCGTCGGCGTGTCGTATGCGGGCGAGTTCCCGGTCTCGACGTACGGGAGCTCGGGCGACCGGCCCTTCGAGGGCGGCATCGAGCCGACCTCGTCGATGACGGCGATCGGCGCGGAGCTCTCGGGCCGGCCGCGTTTCAGCGGCGCCGACGCCGAGGACTCGGCGGTCGAGGCGCTCTCGATGCTCAGCGGCGGAACGGTCGCGATGTCGTCGCTCCCGCTGACCTGCTCGGCGGGACGCACTGCAGGCGGCTGCTGGCGGAGCGGCGCGCAGCGCGTGATCGTCGTGCACACCGACAGCCCGATCCACAACGGGCCCGATCCTTCGTCGTCGGGGCTGCTCGCGCCGTATGCCGGCATCTCGCCGACGCCGGCGGCGTGGCCGGGGGTGCGCACCCGCATGATGTCGGGCGGCACGCTGCTGATCTGGCTGGACTCCCAGTCCACGTCGCCGGCGCCCGCGCAGTTCGACGAGATGCTGACCGACCTCGGCCAGCCCCCGACCGACCACCACCTCGTCTCGTCGTCGGCGACGACCGGCGTGGCGTGCGACGCGATCGTTGCGCGGGTGCGGGTGCTCGCGGGGATCTGAGCCGACACGAGTGCTCGCCCCGGAGGGCGCGTACGGGAGCGCGCGCCGCGCGCGCCACGCTCGCGCAGCCACTCGGTCAGCGCCGCGATCGGCGGCAGCATGCGGTACGGGAAATTGATCGCGCACACGACGCCCGACGAGCGCGCGAGCGCGAGCAGCTCGTCGGCGTCGGGCGCGGTGCGCGCGAGCGGCTTCTCGCAGAGCACCGGGCGCCCCCGCTCGATCGCGATGCGCGCGTGCTCGAGGTGCAGCGCGTCGGGACCGGCGACCACCACCGCGTCGACGCGCTCGCACATCGCGGCGACGTCGACGAGCGCCCGCGCGCCCGACGGACGCGCGGCGCAGGGACCTCAGAACACCATCGAGCAGAGCGGGTTTCCGGGGCAGCAGAGGTCGTAGCCGCCGGGGACCTGATCGGTGTGCGCGCACACGAACGCGCCGCGGCTCGGGTAGTAGTAGGCCCAGAAGAAGCACATCTCCTGGTTGGCCGACTCGCCGAAGCCGACTGCCTCGCTGCTGGTGTTGTTCCACTCGCACGTGAAGCGGAAGCCGCCGCCCGCGGGCACCTGGAAGCCGGGATCGTGGCGCGCGGTCTCGGGCTCGTCCCACTGCCAGCTCGCGATGTCGTAGACCGGCGTGTCGGCGCCGGCCTCCGAGGGGGCCGTCCACACCTGCACGTTGGTTCCCCACTGGTGCGTGTGCCCCGTGATGCCGAAGAAGCGCACGCCGTCGAACGTCGAGGGCAGCGGGAAGTACGTCGGCCCGAGCGTCTCGGTGGAGCGCGGCGCGATGTCGATGTCGGGGTTGCCGATGAAGAGGAAGTCCGCCTCGTGCATGAACTCGGCGTCGGGGATCGGGATGAACGTCGCGGTCGCCGAGATGTCGGCGGGCTCGGCGCCGTAGTTGATGTAGTGCATCTCGAGCCGGATCATCTGGTTCGGCTCGAGCGAGAACGCGACCCCATCGGGCAGCTCGAGGAGCTCGTCGCGGCGCTGCGTGATCATCAGCGGCGAGCCGGCGGCGGGATCGAGCGTGTCGACGAAGGGATCGCACGGGAACGGCTCGAGCTGCTCGGTCGTGTCGTTGGTGCGGTAGACGATGAAGTGGTGCGAGCCCTCGGAGAGCACGTTGTGGATCGCGCCGACGCGGAGCTGCGCGGCGTTGCCGAGGCGCACGACCATGCACTGCGTGGTCTCGGTGCCCGGCGCCACGTCCTCGACGGGGCCGAACGTCAGCGAGTACGAGCCCGGCACCTCGCCCGCGTCGGTCGGCGGGGTCGCGCCGTCGGTGTCCGAGCCCGAGTCGACGCCGGGCCCGGTTCCCGAGTCCATCCCGGGGGTCGTGCCGGCGTCGGTGCCGGTCGACGGTGTGCTGCCGCACCCGGCGAGCAGCGTCACGAGCATGGTGCGGACGAGGATGCGGCGAGTGGACATCGGGCTCTCCTGCGCTGAAGGCTTCTCAGCGCGGGCGAGGATACCGCACCCGTCCGGGCCCGCGCGCGCCGCTCAGCGCGGGAGGAAAAGTCGCGCAGCGATGGTCCGCCCAGATCGGCTCCGCTCAGGTCGGCTGCAGGTCCCGCGGCTGAAGGGCGCGGGTGCCCCCGGCCATCGACGTACGTCTCACACGGGAGGTCTCCATGCTTCGGAACGAGCTTCGATGGTTGAGCGCCGCGCTTCTCTGCGCGGCCGCGATCGGCACCACGGCGTGCGGCGACGGCGAAGAGATGCCGGGCGGTGACGCGGGGCCGGACATCGACGGCAACGTCGTCCGGCCGGACGGCAGCGCGTGCACGGGGACGCTCGTCGCGTGCGGCGATGTGTGCGTCGACACCTCGAGCGACGCCGCGCACTGCGGCAGCTGCGACGCCGCGTGCGCCGCCGCCGAGACGTGCACCGCCGGCGCATGCACGGCCGTGAGCACTTGCGGCGCGCTGAGCGACTGCGATGGCACCTGCGCGGATCTGCAGTCCGATCCGGATCACTGCGGCGCGTGCGGCACCGTGTGCGCGGATCCCGAGGTCTGTGCGGCCGGCTCGTGCGCGGCCGACTGCGGGGCGCTGACCGCGTGTGATCGCGCGTGCGTCGACACCGACACCCATCCGCTCAACTGCGGCGCGTGCGGTGACGCGTGCGACGCGACCGAAGCGTGCGTCACCGGCGCGTGCGAGGTCGTGACGTGCCCGGGCACCGAGACGCTCTGCGGCGGCGCGTGCGTCGACACGCTGACCGACGCCGCGCACTGCGGCGGCTGCGACGTCGCGTGCGATGCCGGCCTCGAGTGCATCAGCGGCGCGTGCGCGACGCCGGTGGTCTGCACCGGACTGACGCCCGCGACGTGCGGCACCTCCTGCGTCGACCTCGACACGGATCCGGCGAACTGCGGTGACTGCGCGACCGTCTGCGCCGATCCGATGGTCTGCAGCGAGGGAACCTGCGCGGCCGACTGCGGCGGCGGTCTGACGAGCTGCGAGCGCGCGTGCGTCGACACGCAGGACGATCCGCGCCACTGCGGCGCGTGCGGGACCGCGTGCGAAGCGATGCAGGAGTGCGTCGACGGCGCGTGCGTCGGGTGCCCCGCGGGCGAGACGCGCTGCGGGACCGACTGCGTCGACCTGACCACCGAGCGCGATCACTGCGGCGCGTGCGGGAACCGCTGCATGGGTGGACGGACCTGCGTCGACTCGATGTGCGTGCGCTGATCGGACGGAGCTGCTCCGAACGAATCGCGGGCGTCGCCCCTCGCGGCGGCGCCCGCGATCTCACGTTCCGGAGAAGCGCCTCGAGAGCGCCGCGACGTGCGCCGGCCCGGTGCCGCAGCAGCTCCCGACCAGCGTGGCGCCCGCCGCGATCCACGTCTCCGCGTGCGCGAGGTAGCGCTCGGCCGCGCGCTGCGGCTCGTCGGTGGTCGCGGCCCAGCCGATGCGATCCTCCGGACAGCCGGCGTTCGCGTAGGCGCCGAACGGGACGCCCGCGCTCGCGAGAGCCTCGACGAACGCGAGCGTGCGGTCGGCGGGCACGCAGTCGACGAGGACGGCCTGCGCCCCGCGCTCCAC
>JALYRN010000440.1 GCA_030855295.1 Myxococcota bacterium
GCGCGCGATCGGCGCCGAGTGCCTGGGCGTCGGCACCGGGCGCCACCCCGCGGCCTCGCTGCGCGACGCGGGCGCGCACGAGGCGCTCGACGATCTCGCGCACCCGCGCGCATGGTCGATCGTCTGCGGCGACTCGAGCGCGTGAGGCGAGCAGTCCTGATGGTCAATCGAGCGGGATGCGGCGGTCGATCGGATAGCGGCGCAGGTCGAGCGTGAACGGCTGCTCGGGGTGCGGCTTGGTCTCGATCGGCACGACGGGGAAGGGCGCGTGCCCGACGATCGTGAAGCGCGACGCACGCCTCGCGGCGGCCTCGGCGATGGTGAGCGGAGGCTGGTCGTAGCCGCGCCCCTGCGGATGCCAGACGTGATGCGTCGCCGCGCCGAGTGAGCGCCGCGCCCAGAGATCGACGACGTCGAAGCGCAGCGGGTGGTGCACGCCGATCGTCGGCTGTAGGCAGTGCGGCGGCTGCCAGGCGCGGAAGCGCACGCCGCCGACGCGCTCCGACGCGCGCCCGGTCGCGCGCAGCGGAAGCGCGAGGCCGTTGACCATCACCGCGTGTCGCCCCTCGATCAGACCGTCGACGCGCACCTGGAGGCGCTCGAGCGAGGAGTCGACGTGGCGCGCGGTGCCGCCCGCGACGCTCTCGTCGCCGAGCACCGGCCACGGCTCGATCGCCGCGCGCAGCTCGAGCGTGATGTCGTCGATCGTCATCGTGCCGAGCACCGGACAGCGAAGCTCGAGGAAGGGCCGGAACCACGCCGCGTCGAGCGCGATCTCGGCGCGCCCGACCTCCTCGACGACGTCTTCGAGATCCGCCCAGAGGTAGTGCGGCAGCATGAAGCGATCGTGGAGCTGGCTGCCCCATCGGATCAGCGGCTTCTCCCAGGGCTCCTTCGCGACCATCGCGACGATCGCGCGCAGCAGCAGCATCTGGGCGACCGCCATGCGCTCGTGCGGCGGCATCTCGAACGCGCGCAGCTCGATCAGGCCCTGTCGCCCGGCGACGCCCGCGGGATCCCACAGCTTGTCGATCGAGAGCTCGGTGCGATGGGTGTTGCCGGCGACGTCGACCAGCAGGTTGCGGAACAGTCGATCGACGAGCCACGGCGCCGGCGGCACATCGCTCGAGCCGAAGCGCGGCACGCGCGCGAGCGCGATCTCGAGCTCGTAGAGCGCGTCGTGACGCGCCTCGTCGAGACGCGGCGCCTGCGATGTCGGCCCCACGAACAGACCGGTGAACAGGTACGACAGCGAGGGATGGTTCTGCAGATATCGCAGCAGCGACGCGAGCAGATCGGGGCGCCGCAGGAACGGCGAGTCGAGCGGCGTCGGCCCGCCGAGCGTGAGGTGATGACCGCCGCCGGTGCCGCCCTCGCGCCCGTCGAGCTGCAGCTTGCGCGTCGTCAGCCCGGCGTGGCGCGCCGCGTCGGCGAGCATCTCCATCGACGCGACGTAGTCGCTGAAGCGCTCGGCGGGCGGGACGTTCACCTCGATCACGCCAGGGTCCGGCGTGATCATGCAGTGGAGCAGGCGCGCGTCGGGCGGCGGCGCGTAGCCCTCGAGGCGCACCGGCAGACCGGTCTCGACGCTCGCGTCCTCGACCGTCGCGACGAGCTGCAGGAAGTCCTCCGCCTTCTCGACCGGCGGCAGGAACACGTGCAGCACGCCGTCGCGCACTTCGGTGCACAACGCCGTGCGGAGCACGCCGTCGCTCGCGGCCGGCGACGTCGCCGCGGGCTCGGTCTCGCCCATCCGCTGCGGGCGCGGCGCGAACGTGCGCTCCTCGATCGTGCTGGGATCGCGCACGAAGCGCGGCGGTGCCTCGCCGCTCAGTCGATCGAGCGGGAGCCGCAGCCCCATCGGTCCGTCGCCCGGCAGGAGGAACATCGCGCCGCGCCGGAACGACCAGCTCGCTCCCACCCAGCGATCGTCCTCCCGTCCGATCGGCAGCGCGTATCCGATCGCGCGGCCCAGTCCGCTCCCGAGCGCGCGCGCGAGCGTCCGGCGCTGCTCGGCATCCCCGAGATCGGCGCGCAGCGGATCGACGTCCTCCGGCAGGTTCTGCTCCTGCACCGCGTGGATCCACGGGTCCTCGTGGCCCGCGATCGGCGCGACGTCGACGCCGAGCCGCCGCGCGATCGCGCGCGCCATCGCCTCCGCCTCGCGCGCGCCGAGCTCGACGTTCGGCCGCGCCGGGCCCGGCATCACGAGACGACGCGCGTCGTGCCAGATCGGCTGCCCGTCGGCGCGCCACATCAGGTGCATCACCCAGCGCGGCAAGCTCTCGCCGGGGTAGTGCTTGCCCTGCCGTTGCATCACGAGCGTGCCGGCGCCGAACCGCGTGAAGAGCTCGCGCGCGAGCTGCGCCGCGGCCTCCGACTTCGTCGCGCCCAGGGCCGCGGTGCTCCACTCGGGCTCGGTCGTGTGCTCGCGCGAGACCCACGTCGGCTCGCCGCCCATCGTGACCAAGAGGCCGCTCGTCGCCAGCACCTCGTCGACGTGATCGCCGCACGCGCGCAGCGCCGCCCACTGCTCTTCGGTGTAGGGCCGGAGCGGGCTCGGCTCGTGTCCGATGCGCGCGATCTCCATCGAGAACGAGAGCGACGCGGGCTCGCTCGCGGTCCCGTCGATCGCGGCCGCGAGCGCGGGCTCCGCGGTGCACGCGAGCGGCACGTGCCCCTCGCCGCACATGAGCCCGCTCGTTCCGTCGAGCCCGATCCAGCCGGCGCCCGGCACGAACACCTCGGCCCACGCGTGCAGATCGACGACGTCCTCGAGCACGCCCTTGCGCTCGCCCGGCACGTCGCCCTCGTCCGCGAGCTGCACCAGATATCCGCTGACGAACCGCGCCGCCAGACCGCGCGCGCGCAGCGCGTCGACCAGCAGCACCGCCGAGTCGCGACAGCTCCCGCTGCCGAGCGCGAGCGTCTCCTCGCTCCGCTGGATGCCCGACTCGGCGCGGATCAGATAGCGAACCTCGCTCGCGACGCGCTGGTTCAGCGCGACCAGCCAGTCGGTGATGTAGCCGTGCTCCGCGAGCGAGCCCACGAAGTCGCGCATGCGCGGGCCGAGCTCGGGCATCACGCGATACGGTGCGAGCTCCGCGGCCAGACCGTGCGCGTACGCGAGCGGCATGTCGCGGGCGTCGTCCGCGACGAAGAAGTCGAACGGATTGACCGGCCGGATCTCCAGCGCGCACTCGACGACGACGCGGAGCTCGCTGCTCGCCGTGCCGCCCTCGAAGCTCGCCTGCGCGACGCGGTTGCCGGAGGGGTCCTGCTGCCAGTGCAGCTGACACGCGGGCTCGAGCGCGAGCTGGTACGAGAGCAGCCGCGCGCTCGCGTGCGCCGCGGGGTGCAGTCGCACGACGTGCGGCCCGAGGAACGCAGGGCGGGGATACGAATATCGAGTCTCGTGCCGGAGGCGAACGCGCATGCGCGGACGATGATCGCCCCCCGCGCCGGTTCTGGCCAGTTGCGTGAGCGATCGGGCTGTTCTTCTTTCGCTTTCGAAACCAAAGCGAAACGCGCGCGCACCCCCGGAGGGATACGCGCGCGTCCATCGAGGCTCTCGCTCGGTCGAGCTCCGGCTAGCAGCCCGGGTGGTTCTCGCGGAGCTCGCGCCACAGCTCGGCCTCGCGGCCGTCGACGAAGCGCGAGAGATCGAGCCAGTCGATCAGCGCGAAGTCGATCACGTGGTCGAAGTTGCCAGCCGGCGCCTCGGCGGCGAGATCGACGTCGATCTGCGCCAGCCCGCCGTCGTCGCCGGGGACGTAGACCGGGCCGCCGTCTTCACGGTCCAGCTCGTCGCTGATCGGCGTGATGCCCGTGACGTGATCGTGCACGCGATAGAGCGCGACGATGTCCCCGGCCCGGCGCTCGGCGGCCTCGGAGCCGTCGCGACGCATCCACGCGACCGCGACGCCCTCGAAGATCTCGATCTCGACCGGGATCGCGCTCTCGACGCCGTTCTGCAGCTGATCGGCCGTCACCGGGCGCCACGACGACGCCGGATCGATGAACAGGTCGGCGCGATCTTCGATCGTCGACTCGGCGACGTACGCGAGGTCCGCGCCCGCGCTTCCGGGCTCGGTGCCGGTGCTGCATCCGAGCAGCGCGAGGCCGGCGATCGCCGTTCCCCACAATGTGGTCTTCCTCATCTCATCCCTCCGTTTGCGCGACACGTCCGCGTTGGCCCCGACGCTCCGCAACCGTCGTGCCATGACATCGATGTCGCGGTGGCCCCGGAACAGCGAAGAAAAAGCGAGATCGTCGCGCGGCGCGGGCGCCCGCGTCACTCCGCTGACGACCGCCGCAGCCCGCCCGCGCGTCAGCCGCCGAACGCCTGGCGCGGCTGGGCTCGCGCGTCGGGGATCGGGAACGGCGACAGCGATCGCGCCGGTCCCTGCATCGCGCGCTGCACCACGCCGTACGTGGAGCCGGGGTGCCAGAACAGGAATCCGTCGGCGCCGCCGTTGCGCGCGCCGCGGATCTGGTTGGCGATGAAGCGGGGGCCCCAGTCCTCCGCCTCCTGCGAGAACGCCTGCAGGAACGGACGGATCACCGGGCGCGGCCCCATGCGGTCGCGCATCCGCCGGATGCCGATCTCGACGAGGCGGCGCGCGCGATCGGGCGTGCCGCGCTCCCAGTTGCGCATCGCGTTCAGGTAGAGCATCGGCGAGAACACGTCGACGTGATCGACCCAGAGCTCGAGATCCTGACCGAGCCCCGACGTGTCGCCCGGCCAGTAGGCCTGGGTGCCGAACACGTCGACGCCGATCGGGATGCGGATCGCGCCGTCGAGGCGGCCCAGGAACGCGTGCAGCATGTCGCGCCGCATCACGTCCGCGTCCTCGTGCGGGTAGTGCGCGAAGGGAATTCCCTCGTCGACGGGGAAGCGGATGTAGTCGAGCTGGATCTCCTCGAACCCGAGCGCCTCGGCCTCGCGCGCGAGCGCGATGATCATGTCGTGGTTGCGCGTGTCCCACGGGTTCAGCCACGCGCCGCCGGTGCCGTGGCTCGTCCACACGCGCGTGCGCCCGCGCTGATGCGCGCGCACGTCGATGATCGCGCGATCGGGGAAGCGGTGCGCCATCACCGGATCCGAGAAGCACACGATGCGCGCGACGGTGTGGATGCCGGCGGCGCGGAGCGTGGTGACGAGCTGGCGGGTGTCGCCCAGGAGGTTGCTCTCCTGCTCCTCGAGCTCGGCGATCGCGGTGTCGTGGTTCACGCGACCGGTCGCGTCCTTCAGGTCGATCACGGCGGTGTCCATCCGTGATCGCTGCAGCATCCGGACGAGGCCGTCGGCGCCGTTGATGCGGATGTACGGCCCGGTGATGTAGAGGCCCGTGCTCCCCTGCACGCGCGTCGAGACCGGGTCGTCGGCGGGCGCGCGCTGGGCGTCGGCGGGGAGGGCCAGGGCAGCAGCGAGGAAGAGCGCGGGGAGGAGTACGGCGAGTCGGCGCACGATGAGGGAATGGTGCGTGATCAGAGCGGCTGCGGGAAAGAAAACGAGCGCGCGCGCGCGCAATCGGTGCGTGCCTGTGCGGCGATCGGAGGAGGGCGCGGAGGCGCACTCCCGCCCATCAGAGCCTGTTCGAAAATCGGCTCGCCCGCTCCGGTCGCTTCCGTCCGCGCGCCGACCAATCGGCTCGCCCGCTCCGGTCGCTTCCGTCCGCGCGCCGAGCGCGCTCCCGTGTGCGCCCTCCGGGGCGAGCACTCCTGCAGGCTGCCGAGCGCGCTCCCGTGCGCGCCCTCCGGGTCGAGCACTCCTGCCGACCCATCAGTCCAGGGCGAATTTCTTGATCCGCTCGTTGAGCGTCGTGCGGCTGATCTGCAGGTCCTTCGCGAGCCGCGTGCGGTTGCCGCTGGTGCGCTCGAGCCCGCGCGCGAGGATGGCGCGCTCGAGGGCATCGACCGCGGCCTGCAGGCTCCCCT
>JALYRN010000441.1 GCA_030855295.1 Myxococcota bacterium
GTCCGCGCCTCCGCCGTCCGCGCCGATCACGCCCGCCGAGGCGGAGCCCGTCACCACCGACGAGTCTTCCCCCGCGCCGGGCGCGGCCGCCCCGGCGATCGACGTCCCCGACGCTTCGCTCTACCAGGTCGAGGAGACCATCGACCGCTTCCTCGGCGACGCCGCCACCGGTGATCGCGACGCGCGTCGCCGCGCCGCGGAAGCGTTCGCGCAGGTCGCCGCGCACCTCGGCGGCACCACCGAGAGCGCGAGCTCCGATGGTGTGCTCGACGGCGCGCGCGAGCTGCTGCGCCCCAGCTACTACGTGCGCCAGTGGGGCCGGCTCGGGCTGCGCAACCGCTCCGAGGAGGTCGACGACTTCGGCCTCGATCGCGCGTACGAGGCCCGCTTCCGCCCGCTCTTCGAGAGCCTCTACACGCGCTGGTTCCGCACCGTCGCGCGCGGCCTCGAGAACGTGCCCGCGTCCGGGCGCTGCATGATCGTCGCGAACCACGGCGGCGCGCTCCCGTGGGACGGGCTGATGCTGCGCACGGCGATGCGCCTGGAGCACCCCGCCCAGCGCGAGCTGCGCTGGCTCGCGGAGGACTTCGTCTCGCACGCCCCCTTCCTCGGCGCGTTCGTCCATCGCATCGGCGCCGTGCGCGCGTGCCCCGAGAACGCCGACCGACTGCTCGCGCAGGACAAGCTCGTCGCGGTCTTCCCCGAGGGCGAGAAGGGCGTCGGAAAGCCGTTCCGCCAGCGCTACGAGCTCCAGCGCTTCGGGCGCGGCGGCTACATCAAGCTCGCGCTGCGCACGCGCACGCCGATCGTGCCGACCGCGATCATCGGCAGCGAGGAGGCCCATCCGCTCCTCTTCCGCACCGCGAGCCTCGCGCGGCTCGTGGGCTTGCCGTTCCTGCCCGTCACCCCGACGTTCCCGCTGCTCGGTCCGGTCGGGCTCGTGCCGCTCCCCAGCCGCTGGGTGATCCTCTGCGGCGAGCCGGTTCATCTCGACGACGCCGACGCCGACGATCCGATCGCCGTCACGCGGCTCAACGATCGCATCCGCTCGGCGGTCCAGGATCTCGTGCGGAGGGCGCTCGACATGCGCGAGCGCCCCTACTGACCCGCCCGGTCGATCAGATTTTCCGGAAGATCCCGACGACCACGCCGAGGATCTGCGTCTCGCGCCACTCGCTCTTCGGCACCAGGATCGGCGCCATCGCCGAGTTCGCGGGCTCGAGCCGGACGTGCGTCGACTCGGGATAGAAGTACTTGCAGGTCGCCTCGTCGCCGACCATCGCGATCACGATCGTGCCGCGCGCCGCCTCGGCCTGCTTGCGGACGAAGACGTAGTCGCCGTCGTGGATGCCCGCCTCGATCATCGACTCCCCGACGATGCGCAGCCCGAAGACGTCGCCTCCGCGCGCGCCGCGCCCGAGCAGCATGCGATCGATGCGCACCGTGTCGCCGCCGTGATGCTCGATCGCCTCGATCGGCAGACCGGCCGCGACCCGACCGAGGATCGGGATCTCGATCATGTCGTCGTTCGCGGCCTCGGCAGCGCGCGCCCGCTCGACCTCACTCGTCGGTGATCCGTTGCGCTCCGCGAGTGATCCATTGCGCTCCGCGAGCGCGCCGCCGCCTCGGCTCGACGCGCCGTTCCGGCCGAACGCGTCGCCGCCTCGGCCCAAGGAGGACAGCGGCGAGCCCGACGACATCGCGGGGCCGACCAGCCGTAGCGTGATATCGGTCGGCCGCAGCGTCCGCGACTTCATGTCCTCGCGCGTGAGATAGCCCTTCCGCTCGAGCGCGCGGAGGTGGTCGTTCACGCCGTTGGTGCTGCGAATGCCGAGCTTCAGCCCGATCTCGCGCAGGGTCGGCGGGTAGCCGCGGTCTTGAATCGATTCACAGATGTAATCGAGGACCATCCGCTGGCGATCCGTCAGCTTGTTCATCGCGCGCCCCTCTCCAACGGTCGAAAACTGTTCACCTGGGCAGGTGCGACAAAGGGTTACGTGACGCCTGCGCAGCCGTCAACTTTTTGCGCGCGGATGCGCGATCTTTTTCCGGACGCGAGCCGACGAACGCGCGCCGCGCCAGCGATCGCTGGCGCGCGCCTCGTCGTGGATCACTCGCCGGAGGACCGTTCCGCGCTCACATGTCGCGGCAGGAGGCGCCGCGACAGCGCTGCCCCGGCCCACACATCACGCCGCAGCCGCCGCAGCTCATCGCGTCGTTGTCGATGTTCGCCTCGCAGCCGTCCGCGACGACGCCGTTGCAGTCGGCGCGGCCAGGCTGCGTGCACGTCTCGATGTGGCAGGTGCCGCCGCTGCACGAGGTCGTCGTGCCGGTGGGCATCGGGCAGATCACGCCGCACCCCCCGCAGTGCGTGAGCGACTCGAGCGACGTCTCACAGCCGGGCATCGCCGCGTCGCAGTCGCCCCAGAGAGCGTTGCACGCTTGCTCGCACGTGCCGCTCGCGCACGTCGCGGTCGCGTTCGGGAAAGGCCCGCACGTCGCGCCGCACGCGCCGCAGTGAGCGCGCGTACGCAGGCTCTGCTCGCACCCGTTCGCGACCGCGCCGTCGCAGTTCCCCCAGTCGGGATCGCACGTGGTCAGCGCGCACGAGCCGCCCGCGCAGGTCTCGCCTGCGCGCGGGAGGTCGCAGGTGCCCGTGCACGAGCCGCACGTCGTCAGCGTGTCGAGCCGGGTCTCGCAGCCGTTCGCTTGCATCCCGTCGCAATCGCTCCAGCCGGCGGCGCAGGCGACGATCGCGCAGCTGCCGGTGCTGCACGTCTCGGTCGCGTTCGCGAGCGCGCACGTGGTGCCGCACGCGCCGCACGTGCTCAGCGTGTCGAGCCGCGTCTCGCACCCGTTGGCCGCGGTGCCGTCGCAGTCGTCGAGCATCGGCTCGCACGCGAGCACTGCGCAGGTGCCCCCCGCGCACTGCTCGGTCGCGCCCGCGAGCGAGCACGTGTTCCCACACGCGCCGCAGTGCGTGACGCTGTCGAGGCGCGTCTCGCATCCGTCGCCGGCGCTGCCGTTGCAGTCGCCCCAGCCGGGAATGCACGCCGCGATCCGGCACGCGCCCGAGCTGCAGACGCCGCTCGCGTTCGCGGGCGCGCAGCGCGAGTCGCAGCCGCCGCAGTGATCCAGGCTCGTCGCGATCTCGACGCAGTCGGCGCCGCAGAGCACCTCCGTCGCGAGACACGTCGACTCGCAGGACGCCGCGCCGCCGGTCGCGCTGCAGAGCGGCCTCGGCGCGACGCACGCGTTGCTGCAGCTCCCGCACCGCGAGGACGTCTCGAGGCTCGCCTCGCAGCCCGTGCTCGCCATCGTGTCGCAGTCGCCCCATCCGGCGTCGCAGCTCGCGATCCTGCAGCTCCCCGTCGCGCACGTCTCCGCGGCGTGGGCGAGCGCGCACGAGACGCCACACGCGCCGCAATTCGCCAGCGAGTCGAGGCGGGCCTCGCAGCCGTCGAACGCCATCGCGTTGCAGTCGGCCCAGCCGGCCTCGCAGCTCCCGATCGCGCAGCGTCCGTCCAGACACGCCGACGTCGCGTGAGGCGGCGCGGTCGGGCACGGGTTCGTGCACGCGCCACAGCTCGTGACCGTGTCGAGCGGTGTCTCGCAGCCGGTGATCGCCATCAGGTCGCAGTCGCCCCAGCCCGCGTCGCACGCGACGTATCCGCACGCGCCGCCGGCGCAGCGAGGCGTCGCGTGCGCCGGCGCGCACGGGCTGCCGCACGACCCGCAGTGATCGACGGCGTCGAGCCGCATCTCGCAGCCATCGCTCGACCCCTCGTTGCAGTCGCCCCAGCCCGGCGCGCAGTTCTCGATGCTGCAGGTCGACGCGAAGCAGAACGGCACGCCGTGATCGATGCTGCACTGCTCGCCGCACGTGCCGCAGTCGGTCAGCGAGTCGAGCGGCGTCTCACAGCCGGTGCGCGGCTCGCCGTCGCAGTCGCCGAAGCCCTCCTCGCACGCGATCGTGCACGCGCTGTCGACGCACGCCGGCCTCGAGCCACCGAAGTCCGGGCAGGCGGTCGTGCAGGATCCGCAGTGCCGAGCATCGCTCGTCAGATCGAAGTCCTCGTCGATCAGCGTGTCGCAGTCATCGTCGATTCCGTTGCAGAGCTCGGCCGCGAGACAGTCGCCACCGCCGCCGTCGAAGAGCAGGCGAGGAGGCTCCCCGGCATGATCGCGCAGCTCGCTCGCGGCGATCAGCACGTCGCGACATCCGCCGTGCTCGCAGGTCTCGGCGCCTGCCTCGCAAGCCACGCCGACGCACGCGCGCTCGAGGTGCAGCTCGAGCACCATCGTGCGCCCCGCGATCATGAAGACCTGCGCGTCGCGGACGATGATCTCGTCCGCTCCGCGCAGGCCTCGCGCCGTGACCGTGACCGGCCCGAGCTCGCCGCCACGATGCACGACGCCGAGCGTCACCGGCAGCGAGATCGCGCCGTCTCCCGCGAGCGCTCCAGTGCTGCGCTGGAGCTGGCCACCTGGCTCCTCCACCACGATCTCGACGCGGTCGATCCCGCGGGGCACCTCGATGTCGGTGTCGACGACGACGACGAGCTGCGTCAGCGGCGCCTCGCTGCAGGCAGCGAGAACGAGCGAGAGCGCGAGCGAAGCGAGGGCGGCGAGCGCGGAGCGATTCAACGGCCGATCTCCACGTGTCCCAGGTTCCCGTCGAACGCGGTGGCCTCGGTCGGCTGCGATAGCACGAGCGCGAGCACGACCGCACCCGCCACGACGACCACCGCACCGCCGATGCCCAGCGCGATCCACGGTCCGTCGTCGCCTCCGCCCGGCGGGGCCTCGGTGGAAGTCCCGATCGCAGCCCGCGCGGTCTCGCTCGGCGAGGGCACTGCATGCGCTGACCTCTCGACCGCGACCGGGGCCTCCGCGCCTGCGACCGCGGCCACCTCGGCGGGCGGCGGATCGGGGAGCGTCAGCTCGATCGTCTCGCTCGCACCTTCGGCGATCTGCACGCGCGCGCTCGCGACGACCTCGCCTCCTCGGCGTGCCTCGACGAGGCGCTCTCCGGGATCGACCGGTGCCGCCGCGCCGACCAGCGAATCGGCCAGGGGATGGCCGTCGATCGACAGCTCGACCCCCTGCCGCGATCCGATCGGCCGCACCGTGAGCCGTCCGATGCGAGGCGCCGCGGCCGTCATCACGCGGCGCGCATCGGCGCGCACGCTCGCCGGCGCGGAGTCGCTGCGCACCAGCTGCTGCAGGATCTCCGCTCCCTCGACCAGGCGACCGGACTCGATCAGCGCGTGCCCGAGGTTGTAGGCGAGCACCGGCGAGGGGCGCACCTCGTGCGCGCGATGGAAGCGATCGACCGCGCAGGTCCACTCCCGCCGGTCCGCGCACCGCACGCCCTCACGGAACAGCGCCCTCGCGGCCGCGGTCTCGCGGACCGACGCCGCGTCCTGCGCGCGCGCGGCTGGCGCCCACGAGATCGCTGCCAAGGCCAGCGCCACGCCCGACCCCCACCGCGCGAGGGCTCGCCATCTGGTCATCACCACGCTTTCGATCTTCGTCGCTTGCGGCTAGATTGCAAGCCTGCACCATGGCTCGGTTCAGGCTGCGTCTGAAGGATCGCGAGATCGCGCTGCCCGACTCCGGGGAGCTCGTCGTCGGACGAGAGGCGACGTGTGACGTCTCGATCGACGATCGCCTGGCCTCGCGCCGGCACGCGGTGTTTCGCGCGCGGGACGACGGTGAGCTCGAGGTCGTCGATCTCGAGAGCCTGAACGGGCTCCGCGTGAACGACGCCCCCGTGAAGGGTCAGCGACCCCTCGGACATCGAGATCGCGTGCAGATCGGCGCTCACGTGTTCGTCGTGCTCGACCAGCGGCGGGAGCGTCGCAGCAGCGCGCCGACCACCCAGTCGACCTCGGTGCGTGCGGCGGCGACCCGGCCGGTGCAGCGC
>JALYRN010000442.1 GCA_030855295.1 Myxococcota bacterium
CGTTCAGGTCGAGCGGCTTCATCGCTGGGCCTCCGCCATGATGACGGCGATGCCGCGCCCGGCGAGCCTCCCGGCCAACGCATCCGCATTCTTGCGGCCGGCCTCGTCGGCGTCGGCGGCGATCGCGACCAGCGCGCGCCGCAGCGTGTCGGCGTCGGGCGTGCGCTCGGCGGGGTCACGCGCGAGCGCGGCGGCGAGCACGTCGAACATCCCGTCGGGCAGGCGCTGCGCGATCGCGCGGAGCACGCGCAGATCGGCGTCGCGGATCGCGAGCAGCACACCGAGCTCGGTGCCGCCCGCGAAGAGCGGGCGACCGAGCAGCAGCTCGGCGAGGATCGTGGCGGTCGCGAACACGTCGGCGCGCGCGTCCATCGGCAGGCCCGAGACCTGCTCCGGCGCGAGGTAGCCGAGCTTGCCCTTCGCGAGCTCGACCCGGCCGCGGTCGGGTCCGCGCGGATGCGGCGTGCGCGGGCTCTCGCGGAGCGCCGCCTGCGCGATGCCGAGATCGCCGAGCTTCACGTCGCCGTGCACCGACAGGAACACGTTCGACGGGCTCACGTCGCGATGCACGATCCCGAGGGGCGCACCGCGCTCGTCGCGCGCGGTGTGCACGGCGTGCAGGCCCGCGAGCAGCTCGGAGCAGAGCCACGCCGCGAGCGGTGCGCGCATGGTCCGACCGGTGCGCGCGAGGAAGCTCGAGAGGCGCCGCAGATCGACGCCGAACACGTACTCGAGCACCAGGTACGGCGCGCCGCCGTCGACGTCGTGATCGAGCACCTCGACCACGTTCTTGTGGCGGATCCGCATGCCGAGGCGCGCCTCGTGCTCGAACATCTCGCGCCACTCGGGCTCCGCGAGCAGCGTCGGGAGCATGCGCTTGAGCACGACCGCGCGATCCGCGCCCGCGCTCTGGCGCCGCAGCGCGCGGAACACTTCCGCCATCCCGCCGACCGCGATGCGCGTCGCGAACCGGTACTCGCCGATGTCGCCGCCGTCGGTCGGCGGTGCGCCGCGCGTCCTCACGTGCGCACGCCCGTTACCGGCCCCCGTCCGGGAGCTCGCAGAGGTTCGCGATGCAGACGCGCGGCGTCGTGCAGTCGCGATCGCCGACGCACTCGAGGCGACACATCTGATCGGGCCCGCAGATCAGCGGTGCATCGCAGTCGCTCGGGTACACGCAGGGCTCGATCATCTCCTCGTAGCAGCCGAGGATCTCCATCGCGTCGCGCCGACAGCGCGCGCCCGCGGGACAGTCGCGATCGGCGACACACGGCGTGGTGCACGTCCCGTTCTGGCAGACGAGATCGGCGCTCGCGCACTCGCTCGTCAGCGAGCACGTGCGCTCGTGCTCGAGCTGACATCCACCGCCGAGCTCGGTGCTCTCGCCCATCAGACAGCGCAGGCCGGCGCCGCAGTCGCGCGACGTGATGCACTGTCGTCGGCACGCGCCGATCGCGCAGATCAGAGGCGCGGCGCAGTCACTGTTGATCTCGCACCCCTCTCCCGCGACGAAGCGCGGTCGCTCGCACGCGAGCGCGAGCATCGCGAGCATCGTCACCACCAGCGCGCAGCACGCGTGTCTCATGTCCCGCTCACCGCCACCGGCATCCAGCTCTCGGTCATCGTGCCGTTGCCGAGCTGCCCGAACATGTTCGCCCCCCAGCAGCGCAGCGCCGTCCCGATCCGAGCGCACGTGTGAGCGTCGCCCGCCGCGAGCTCGGTCGCACCGACGACGCCGCCGACCAGCACCGGTGAGCGCTGCCGATCGGCCATGAACACCAGCGGATCGCGGGCCGCCTGCCCGAAGAGGTTGCCACCCCAGCAGTACACGTCGCCGTCGATCGTGCGCGCGCAGACGTGGTCGGTGCCGGTCGCGAGCTCGACGACCGGCGGCAGGCCCGGCACGGCTGCGGGCACCGCCCGCGGCGTCACCGTGCCGTCGCCGAGCTGGCCCATGCTGTTGCTGCCCCAGCAGAGCACCGCGCCGTCGCTGCGCCGCGCGCACGTGAAGTTGCTGCCGGCGAGCACCTCGACGGCGTCGGAGACGCCCCCGACCAGCGCCGGCGAGGGCGACGTCGGCGCCAGCTCGTGACCGAGCTGACCGAAGCGATTGTCACCCCAGCACTGCACGCGCCCGTCGACCAGCCGCGCGCACGTATGGCTGCCGCGCGTGGTCACCTCCGCGGCGCCGGCGGCGAGCGGCTGCGTCGCGGTCGGCACGCGCCGCTGCATCGTGGTTCCGTCGCCGAGCTGACCGCTCGCGTTCGCGCCCCAGCACAGCACGCTGCCAGCGCTGACCGCGCACGTGTGCGCGGCGGCGCCGGCGATCCACGTCGCGGCGGGCACGCCCGCGATGGCGACCGGCGCGTTCCGCTGGGTCGTGGATCCGTCGCCGACCTGCCCGCTCGCGTTCGCGCCCCAGCAGCGCAGCGATCCGCTCCATGCGCACGCGTGGAGCGCGCCGGCCGCGAGGATCGTGGTCCCCGACAGCGTCGTGATCGGGCGCGGAACCGCGCTCGTGCCGCCGGTGCCGTCCGCGAGCTGGCCGTAGAAGTTGTCGCCCCAGCAGCGGAGCTCGCCGGCGATCGTCGCGCACGTGTGGCGCTCGCCGGCCACCAGCAGCGGCTCGGGCGCCGGGCCGACCACGACGCTCATCCCGCCGTCGATCATGCCCGCGTCGCTCGTGCTCGCGTCGAGCATCCCGGCGTCGCTCGTGCCCCCGTCGGGCGCGCCGGGCAGCTCGCAGACCCGCAGCCCACCGCGCAGCACGCAGACGGTTCCGTCGCGACAGTCGCGGTCCACCACGCACTGCTCGCGGCACATCCGATCCGGCGTGCAGATCTCCGGCGCGACGCAGTCGGTGTTGTGCTCGCACTCGGTCGTCGACTGATCGCGGCAGCCCCGCGCGCCGCCGTCGCCTTCTCCGACGCACATCGAGCCCGCGGGACAGTCGACGTCGCTCTCGCAGCCGTTCGCGCAGCGGCCCATCAAGCACACCAGCGGCGCCGTGCAGTCGCTCGTGAGCACGCACGTCTCACCTTCGATCTCGCACGCGCCGAGCCCGTCCTCGCGCAAGCACACGAGCCCCGCGCGACAGTCGCGATCGACCCGGCACTCGTCGCGACAGCGCCCGAGCCGACACACGAGCGGCGCCGCGCACTCGGTCGAGAGCTCGCACTCGGTGCCGAGCTCGAAGCGCGGACGCGCCGCACATCCCGACGCCGCGAGGGCGATCGCGATCGCGATCGCGCAGCGCCACCCGTTCATGCGCCCGAGGCCCACGAAACGAGAATATCGCAGGAGGTTGACGTTGGTGTACGTAGTTTGCACAATAGAGCTCCGAGGCCGGCTCCCGCGGCCCCGTCTTCTCTCCGGTGGAGGTGCGATGCGTGCGTCGGAATCATCGCTCTTCTCGAAGCTCTCGGTGGCGCTGATCGGCGTCGGCCTCGCAGGCTGCATGGCCTCGGTCGATCCATCCGCCGCCGAAGAAGCGCTGATCACGACGGGCCACTGCCAGGTGCGCGGCATCGGCGCGCTCGCGAGCGGCGACGCGATGCTCGGATCGATTCGGGATGAGTCGGGCACGCCGGTCGGTGCATGGTCGCACACGACGAGCTCGTTCGATCACCTGGTGGGCGAGCCCGACTCGCTGGTCTGCCGCATCAACGGCTCGACGGTCGCCGACGTCGACGGCGTCGGCACCTGGAACGGGGCGGCGGGACATTTCTTCCGCCTGCACGTGCAGGATCGCGGCGAGCCGGGTCTTCCCGAGCGCGTGCCGGGCGCGACCGAGACGCGCACGCTCGCGGCGACGCGCACGTACTCGCCGAGCCGCTGGACCGACGGGGCCCTGACGTTCGCGATCGGCGCGACGGTCGCGATCCCTGCGTCGATGCCGGTCACCGTCGGCAACGCCGGCAACCAGTGGACCTGGCTCACGTTCGTGCGCGCGGAGACGTTCGAGCCGGTGCGCTGCATGTACCGCGGGGGCGCGTCGATGGCGAACCCGCGCGACGCCGCGGACATCGAGGACGGCCGCACGGTGTCGCTCGCGCGCTGCCAGCGCTTCGGCTTCGGCACCGGCTGGGAGAGCGATCCTGCGCTGGTCGCGGGCACCGAGCTCGAGGTCGCCGCGATCGAGCTGCACGTGCAGCACGGCTCGAGCCGGTTCCCGTCGCGCGCGGGCGCCGAGACCACGGTCAGCGTCGATCTCGAGGTCACGCCGTACGTCCTGCGCCCCCGCGAGACCGACTACTACCGGATCGCGGTATGGGACCCGGCGGGCACCCTGGTGCACTTCGTCGACGGCGATCTGGTCGCCGGCGATCTCGAGGTCGAGCTGCTCCCCTGAGGTGCGCCGGGGCGCGCGCTCACGCGCAGCCGTCGGGACCGCAGGTCGCGCCGTCGGGCGTGACCTCGAGCTCGGGCAGCTCGGACCACGCCTTCTCGATCGCACCGAGCAGCACCTCGATCGGCTGCGCGCCCGAGACCCCGTAGCGTCCGCCGATCACGAAGAACGGCACGCCGCGGATCCCGAGCGCCTGCGCGCGGGCCTCGTCGGCGCGCACCTCGCGGGCGTGCGCGTCGGTCTCGAGCATCGCGCGGACGGCGTCGCGCTCGAGGCCGGCCTCGCCCGCGAGCCGCGCGACCACGTCGCGATCCCCGATCGCCTCGCCCTCCGTCATATAGCCGCGCAGCAAGCGCTCCTTCACCGCGTCCTGCACCTTCGGTCCGCGCTCGATGGCGGCGTGGAGCGCGCGGTGCGCATCGAACGTGTTGCCCGCGCGGACGCGATCGAAGCGGAGCTCGAGCCCGTCCTGCGCGGCGACCTCCGTCATCCGCTCGATCATCCCTTCCGCCTCGCGCACGCTCGATCCGTACTTCGTCGCGAGCCGCTCGGCGTACGAGGCGCTCGCGTCGAGCACGGCCGGCGCGGAGGGATCGAGCTCGAACGCGCGCCAGGTCAGATCGACCGCGCCCTGATGCGCGAACTGCGCGAGCGCGCCCTCGAGCCGGCGCTTGCCGACGTAGCACCAGGGGCACGCGATGTCGGACCACACGTCGAGAGCCAGCCGCTTCATCAGCCAGGCGTAGGGCACGGCGTGATCTCCCGCCAGCACCGGAGGGGACCGATGAGATCGGCGCGCTCGACCAGTCCCAATCTGCGAGAGCGCACGTGCGCTCCAGGAGGACCGAATGAGCTACGTCGATGGATTCGTGCTGCCCGTCCCGAAGAAGAACCTCCCCGCGTACCTGCGCATGGCCCGCAAGGCGGCGAAGGTCTGGATGGAGCACGGCGCGCTCGAGTACCGCGAGTGCGTCGGCGACGACGTGAAGCCCGGCAAGACCACCTCGTTCCCGCAGAGCGTCAAGCTGAAGGCGGGCGAGACGGTCGTGTTCTCGTGGATCGTCTATCGCTCGCGCAAGCACCGCGACAGCGTGAACGCGAAGGTCATGAAGGACCCCCGCGTCATGGCCATGATGGACCCCGCATCGATGCCGTTCGACGGCCGGCGGATGATCTGGGGCGGCTTCGACGTGAAGGTCAGCGCCTGAGCGCGCGCCCGCGATCGACGTCTCGGACCCGGCGCTCACGTAGCTCGCATCTCATGGCGTCGCGCGCAGCACGCGCGCGGTGTCGCCGGTCAGCTCGAGCACCTCGGTCGGGCCGCCGTAGTGCTCGGCGAGACCGACGTCGATGCGCCAGACGCGCTCGTCGCAGGCAGCGTTGATCCCCTCGCGCTGCACGGTGTGGCCGACGACCATGCGCGTGGCGTGCACGTGCGCGAGCGCGCGCTCGAGCTCGGCGCAGGCGGCCGCGTCGGGCTCGAGGCCGAACGCGCGATGCCACACCGGTCCGTCTTCCGCGCGCATCGCTGCCGAGAGCGGCGCCTCGCCGTGGAAGAACGCGCGCACGTCCTCGT
>JALYRN010000443.1 GCA_030855295.1 Myxococcota bacterium
CTCCCCGACACCCTCCGCGCCCTCGCCCTCCCCCTCCGCCGCTGATCTCGTGCCCTGGTCGGCCGAGCGCTTGATCCTCGCGCTCGCTCTGATAATCAGAATCTCATGTCGAGACGTATCTCCGCGACCGCTGCCGCCCGTGGGTTCTCGGACATCGTCAACCAGGTGCACTACCGGGGCGAGGAGTTCCTCGTCGAGCGCGGAGGCGTGACGGTCTGTCGGATCGTGCCGGCCGGCCCCCCTCGGTGCTCGCTCGCAGAGCTCGCCGCGGTACTGGAGGCGGCGCCCCGCGCGGACCGAGGATTCGCCGCGACCGTCACACGGGCGGCGCGTGCACAGCCGAAGGTCGGGCGATCACCGTGGGGACGCTGATCGATTCGAGCGTCCTCGTCGCAGCAGAGCGCGGCAAGCTCGACCTCTCGACGCAGCTCGCGGAAGACCCTGCCACGTCGATCGCGATCTCGGCGATCACCGCGTCGGAGCTGCTGCACGGCGTCCACCGAGCGTCGTCCGCGGCGCAGCGCGCGCGACGGGAGTCGTTCGTGGAGAGAATCCTCGAGTCGGTGCCGGTGATCCCGTTCGACCTCGTCGCCGCCCGCGTCCATGCGAGGCTGTGGGCCGACCTCGCGGCGAGAGGCATCCAGGTCGGCGCGCACGACCTCACGATCGCTGCCAGCGCGCTGGCGATCGGCTTCGGCGTAGCGACCCGCGACATGCGCAGCTTCCCGAAGATCCCCGGGCTCACGGTCGAGCGCTGGTGAGAGCCTGAGACGTGGCGACGCGTCGCTACGATGAAGCGGCGCAGCTCCGCGTGCTCGGCCATCTGGACCGTGACGCGCGGCTCGGATTCGCGCTGCTCTGCGCTTCACGGGTCCTTCCGGCTTACGAGCGCTACCACCTTGCTACCGGGCGCGGAGATTGGAAGGCGGTCCGCCGTTTGGCGGACAAGCTCTGGGAGCATGCGGCCGGGAACCGAATGGGGCGCGCCGAGGTCCAATCTGCACTGGATCAATGCATGGATCTGATTCCGCCAGAAGACGGTGGTTCGGACGACCGGTCGAAGTACGCGGAGGACGCGTCGATGGCGCTCGCGTATGCGTATCGCACTGCTCTCACGGGAGACGCGCAGGAAGCCGTTTGGGCGGGGCGCTGCGTGTACGAGACCGTGGATCACTACGCCAGCGCATCACTTTCGGGCGCCTTCTCCGGCTTCCCGGAGGAGAGCCGGCTGCTCGGGCATCCCGCGGTGCAGGCCGAGATCGGAAGGCAGCAACGCGATCTCGTGGAGCTGGGCGCGATACGAGACGTACCGCAGCTGCACGCTGCGCTGCGAGCCCTGCGCGAGCGCTCCGAGCGAGAGGCCGGCAGCGTGTTCATCGAGTGACCGAGTGCGCAGGACGCGGAGCCGACCACCCATCCACGTGCTCACCGCCACCGAACCACCACGGCCTCGGGGAGGTGGTCCGAGAGCGGGCAGGCCGGGGCGCCCTCGGTCGCGCAGGCGCGCGGGAGGGTCCAGCGGGCTGCCGGCGAGAAGGTCTCGTAGGTCCAGCGGCGATCGATGCCGCGCACGATCTCGAAGGCCTCGCCGACCAGCACGGCGTCGAGGCGCCAGCCGAGGAAGAAGGTCGGTGGGGCGCCGGGGCGCGCGTCTCGCAGCGGCGGCTGGCGGATGTGCTCGAAGGTCGCGGTGCCGGGCCAGGCGTTGAGGTCGCCCGCGAGGATGGTGCGCGGGCCGAGGGCGTCTCGCGCCGCGAGCTCGTGACGCAGCCGCTCGGCCATCGGCGTGTTCGCGAAGTGCCACGCGAGGTGGGTGCCGACGAATTCGAAGCGCCGTCCGTCCGCGTCCTGCACCCGCGCGAGCGCCGCGCAGCGCGAGTGATCGGGGATGATCGACGCGAGCGGGATGCACTCGTGGGCCTCCACGACCAGCGGATCGCGCACCGCGATCGCGACCGCGCTGCGCAGCGATCCGTCGATCCCGATCGCGCACTCGCACGAGACGAACGAGCCGCCGTCGTCCAGCGCGCGCGCGAGCGCCGCGAGCGCATCGCGCGACTCGATCTCCTGGATCGAGATCAGCTCGGGCCGATCGACGCTCGCGCGCGCGAGCTGCGCGCCCAATCGATCGATCGCGTCCACGAACGACGGGACCCGCTCGGGCGTCTTCAAGCGCCACGCGTTCCACGTGACGACGCGCAGCTCGCCCGGGCCGAGCGGCTCGGGCGCGCGCGACGCCGGCATCGCCCCGAGCGAGGCGACGTTCCAGCGCATCACCGCGTCGTACGTCATCAGCAGCGCGATCGCCGTCACCGCGAGCGCCACGAGGCGGCCTCGCCATCGCGAATTCGAGCGCATCGATCTCGAGAGAGCGACGCGATGGCCCCTCTCTCGCCGAGATCTAGGCCCCGTCGACCTCGAGCACGATGTCGAGCGCGTCCTGCGGCGCGCTCGCGCGCAGGATCCTCGCGCGCACCGCGCCATCGCGCAGCGCGCGCGAGATCCGCGCGAGGCACTTCAGGTGCTCGCCGGCCGCGCGATCCGGTCCGATCAGCGCGAACAAGATCACCGCCGGCTTGCCGTCGACCGCGTCGAACGCGACGCCCTCGCGCTGGATCCCGAGCGCGCCCACGAAGCGCGTCAGCCCCGCGAGGCGCCCGTGCGGGATCGCGACGCCCTCGCCGACGCCGGTGCTCGCGACCGCCTCGCGCTCGGCGAGCACGCGATGCACGTCGTCGACCGACGGCGCCTTGTTGCCCCAGTCGTCGGGGCCGCTCGCGCTCGCATAGAGGCCGTTCGCGAGCAAGGTCGCCATCGCACGCAGCGCGTCGCCCTTGTCGTCGGCGGAGAGGTCGGTGTCGATGCGTTCGACGGTGAGGAGCTCGGCCAGGCGCATCGTTGCTCTCTGTGCCGTGGTCGCGCGCCCCTCGGGCTCGTCCGCGAAGAGGACGAGCCGCCACGCGACCCCGGTCGGTTCTCTATTTCTCGCTCTTGCCGCTCAGCTGCGAGATGCCGCCCGAGTGCTTGCGACGATCCGCGTTCGCCTCTTTGTCGTCCCGGATCTGCCGGTCGATCTTGTCGATCACGAGATCGATCGACGCGTACATGTCCTCCGACTGCTGGTTCGCGACGAACCGGTTCGCGTCGCCGTGCAGCGTGATCTCGACGGTGTGGAGGTGTCTCTCCATCGAGAAGATGACGTCGGCAGTCAGCGGTGAGCGCAGGTACTTCTGGAGCTTCGCGACCTTCTCTCGCGCGTAGTTCTTGACGCCCTCCGAGGGCTCCACCTGACGGAACGTGAACGAGACCTCCATGCGCTTCACCTCCTCGACGTCGACCACACGGTGCCGCTTCGAGCCCCTACGCTACCCCAATGCGCCCCCCCCGCGCGACGCCATTCCTCCCCCGACCACCGCGGTCGATCGGATCCCTTCCCGATCACCACCCGCCAACGGAAGCCGTCCCGAGCCGCGCCCCCGAAGCGAACGGGAGCTCCGCGCCGCGCGGGCGACTCCGCGCGTCCACCCCACCGCGCGACGAGCATCGCTTCGCCGCCTCCCGAGCACCCCACCGCCCCGAGCAGCCCCGCCGCCCCCGAGCAGTCCGCCCCCCTAGAAGTACTTCTTGCGCTTGCTGGAGCTCAAGATCCCCAGCATCTCGCGGTACTTCGCGACCGTGCGCCGCGCGATCACGACCCCGTCCTGCGCCAGGATCTCCACGATCTTCTGATCGCTGTGGGGGTTCCGGTCGTCTTCCTCGCCGATGATCTTCTTGATCGCCTGCTTCACGCTCTCGGACGCGATGTCCTCGGCGTTGTCACGGCGGATCGCGCTGTTGAAGAAGTACTTCAGCTCGAACACGCCGCGCGGCGTCGCGACGTACTTGTTGCTCGTCACGCGCGAGATCGTGCTCTCGTGCATGCCGACCGTCTCCGCGACGTCGCGCAGGATCATCGGCTTGAGGAACTCGATCCCGAGGTCGAAGAACTCACGCTGCTTCTCGACGATGCACTCGGTGACCTTGACGATCGTCTTGCGGCGCTGGTCGATCGAGCGAATCAGCCACTGCGCGCTCCGCAGCTTGCCCTGGATGTACTCCTTGGCCTTCGGATCGCCCTGCATCGCCGCGCGATAGAAGCCGCTGATCTTCAGCCGCGGCATCCCGTCGTCGTTCGCCTGCACGTAGTACTTGTCGCCGACGCGCGTGACGTAGACGTCCGGCACGATGTAGCGCGGCTCCTCGCTGACGTAGTCGCGCCCCGGCCGCGGCTCGAGCTCCGCGATCACCTGCGCGACGTCGTAGATCTCCTCGACCACCACCTTCAGGTCGCGCGCGATCGCGGCGTAGTTCTTCTTCTCTAGGTTGCCGAGGTGATCGCGCAGCACGCTGATCACGAGCTCGTCCATCCCGTGGTGCTCGGCCTGCACCAGCAAGCACTCCTGCAGATCACGCGACGCCGCGCCCACCGGATCGAGCCGCTGGATCATCTTGAGGACCTCTTCGGCGTCCTCCGGGTTCAGCTCGGCCTCCGCCGCGAGGCGCGGCACGACGTCCTCGGGCGCGACGTCCTCGAGCTTCAGGTAGCCGTTGTCGTCGAGGTTGCCGACGACGAGCGCGACGAAGCGCATCTCGTCCTCGGTGAAGTGCGTCAGCCGGATCTGCCACGCGAGGTGATCGGCGAGATCCTCGCGCTTGCTCAGCGTCGCCTCGACGCCCGGCATCTCCTCGTCGCTCATGCGACCGGAGCTCGGCATCGGCGCCTGCATCGCGTGGTTCTCGAGGTAGCGCTCCCAGTCGATCTCGTCGGCCTTCTTCTCCTCGCTCTTGACCGACGCCTCCGACGCACGCTCGTCGGACGCCACCGCGTGATCGATCGTCGACGCGTCGGCGGCGTTCGAGACCTCGTTGCCCTGCGAGGTCATCGTGCCGGTCTCGACCTGGTCCTCGAGGACCGGGTTCTCGAGCATCTCCTCGCGCACGAGGTCGACCAGCTCCATGCGCGACATCTGCAGCAGCTTGATCGCCTGCTGGAGCTGCGGCGTCATCACGAGCTGCTGGGTCTGGCGGAGTTGCTGCTTGATCTCCATCGGCTCTGGCTCCTCTAGGCCTCGGCTGTCCTCACGCGCCCATCTCAGCGTCTCGGGAGGTGGCCCGCGACCTGCCTCCCTGCGGGGGATCCCAGGACCCTGCCCGGGCGCCCCGACCCTTCGTTCGCGAAGGTTGATAAGACTATAACCCCCGGTTCGGCGGGAGGGAACCGCTTTTGCATCATGTGAGGATGCTCGTGGCGAAGCGGCGCATGCGCGTCTATCCGACCAGCTCCTCCAAGACCTCATGGAGCGCCCGCAGCGGCTCGTAGGTGCGCGCCCGGAGCCGCTCCCAGTCGCGCCCCGCCGCGTCCATCGCCGCGGCGATGTCGCGATCGAGCGTGCGCCCGAGCTCTGCGATCCCCGACTCGAGCGCCGGCCGGAGCCCCTCGCGCGGATGCGCCCGGGCCTGCCCCAGCGCGTCGGCGATCGGCCGCACCGAGAGCGTGGCGGTCGGCAACACCTCGTCGAAGAAGCGGCGCAGCGCCCCACCGGACAGCAGCCCCGCCTGGAACCCGCCGAACGCGGCCACCGGCGGCGCGATCGCCGCATCGATGCGCGCGCCCAGCGACGCCTCGATCCCGCTGCCCTCGAGCGCCGGTGCGAGCGTCGCCGAGAGCGCCTCCCCGAGCCGCGCCGCGGTCGACTCGCTCGCCTGCTCGAGGCGGTTCTGGATCACCTCGGCGAGGAACGCGCGGTCCTCGGGATCGGCGCCGTGCGTCGCGAAGCGGTGGGTCCGCGGCCGCACGAACGAGAGCACCTCCGACGCCGCATCCTCGAACGCACGCTCCTGCCCGACCTCGAGCTCGTCGATCGCGCGGTCGATCG
>JALYRN010000444.1 GCA_030855295.1 Myxococcota bacterium
GCGCGCGGGCTCGGCCAGCGCGTGGATCGACGCGAGGGCGATCTCGACCTCGCCGCGCCGCACCTGCTCCGCGATCGGGCTGAGCTCGGGCGGGATCGCCTGCGCGCTCGCGATCCCACCGCTCGCCCAGGACGCGCAGAGCAGCAGCGCCACCGCCGCCGTCGCACCGCTCGAGCGCGTCCGCATGGCGCGAAAAGGTAATCGATCCCGAGCGCCCGCAGATTCCCGATCTCGACATCGGCGCTGCGGTCCCCGCAGGGCAGTCCTCGTTTGGCCTCGGGTTCGGCGGCAACGACCCTCGATTTCTCGTTTTGGCGGCCGAGCGTCCGAAATCGCTCGGGAATCTGGTCACAAGGCCCAAGAAGAGCGACACTGAGTTACGGAGCATTCGTCGCCGTGTCGCCCACCACGTCGCGTTCCCTCACCGCCCTCGTGATCATCGCGCTCGTCGCGCTCGCCGCGACGCCACCGCCGGCGCACGCGCGCGTGCACGCCGGGTCGGCGCGCGCGGCGCCGATGCACGTGCTGTTCATCGGCAACAGCTACACGCGCTCGAACAACCTGCCGTACATGGTCCGGCGCATCGCCGAGACGATTCCCGACACCGCGCCGTTCCGCGTGACCGCGATCGCCAACCCGGGCTGGGATCTCGAGCGCCACTGGTCGACCGCAGAGACCCGCGCGCTGCTCGAGGACGGCGGCTTCACGCACGTCGTGCTGCAGGGGCACTCGCTGACGGCGCTCCGGCACCGCGACGAGTTCGAGTCGTTCGCGCGGCTGTTCGACGGCGCGATCGATCGCATCGGCGCCCGCACCGTGCTCTACGAGACGTGGGCGCGGCGTCCGGGCTCGGGCGCGTATCGCCGGGAAGCGATCGCCTTGTCGCCCGTCGACATGCAGGCGCAGGTCACCGAGTGCTACATCCAGCTCGCGCGCTCGCTCGGCGCCGATCTCGCGCCTGCGGGGCGCGCGTTCCTCGTCGCGCAGAGCCGGTTGCCCGACGCCGATCTCTTCCGCAGCGACGGCGCGCACCCGAGCCCGTACGGGACCTTCCTCGCGGCCGCCGTGCTCTACGCGACGATCGCGCACGACGATCCGCGACGCAGCCCGTGGCGCCCCCATCCGATGCCGCGCCGCCTCGCGACCGACCTGCGCGACATCGCCTATCGCGCCGTCACGCGACCGTGAGTCGACAGGAGTGCTCGCCCCGGAAGGACCGGGACGGGAGCGCGGAACACGAGGTTACGCGGCGGTGTCGGGCGGGCCGCCGCTGAGCATCGCACGCAGGAAGTGGGGCTTCGCGAGCGCGAACGCGTCGACGGTCGGATCGATCGAGCGCGAGAGCCCGGCGAGCAGCGCGAACGTGCGCCCGTAGAGCACGAGCTCCTGCGGGATCGTGACGCCGCGGAAGCTCTGGATCTGTCCGATGACCTCCTCACGGATCCACGTGAAGTCCATCGCGTGCGTCTGCTCGGGCGTCATCGTCGAGTAGCGCTCGAGGATCTTCGTGATCAGCGGGCGCGCGCGCTCCTTCTCGCTCTCGCCGAAGAGGCCGAGCTCCGAGAGCGTGTCGAGGAACTGATCGACGTCGCGCGTGACGAAGCACATCACGGATTTCACCAGCATCTGGTGGAACTCGCGCGTCAGGATCTTCACCTGACCGAAGTCGACCACGCAGACTTCGGGCTTGCCGTCCTCGCCGATGCGCGCGAGCAGGTTGCCCGGATGCGGGTCGCTCTGGAAGACGCCGTCGACGTACATCATCTTGATCCACGTCTCGATCACGAGCTCGAGCAGCATCCGTCGATCCATGCGCGGGTCGGCGAGCAGGGCCGGATCGGTGATCTTCTTGCCCTCGAACCACGTCGTGCAGATCACGTCGCGCCGCGTGTACTCGGTGAGCACGCGCGGCACGTGGATGTGGGGCACGTCCCGGAAGTTCTCGTGGATGATCTGCGTGAAGCGCGCCTCCTGCTCGTAGTCGAGCTCGGTGCGCAGCGAGCGCGAGATCTCGCCGTAGATCGGCTTCAGCGACAGGTGCGGCACGAAGACGTTGAACAGCGGGAGCATCATCCGCAGCGTCCACAGATCGATGCCGAGCATCACCTCCGCGTCCGGATAGCGGATCTTCAGCGCGACGTCCTCGCCCTGCGGCGTGGTCGCCTTGTGCACCTGACCGAAGCTCGCGGCGGCCTTCGGCTTCTCGTCGATCGTCTCGAACACCTCGTGCGGCGAGCGACCGTAGGCGCGGCGCACGTGCGGCTCGAGCTCCAGCCACGGCAGCGGATCGACGCGGTCCTGCAGCGCGCTGAGCGTGCTCGTCCACTCGATCGGCAGGATGTCGACGCGCGTCGACATGATCTGGCCGATCTTGATCAGCCCACCGCGCATGCGCACCGCGAGACGATAGAAGCGAGGCGCGTGCTTCTCGTGCAGCGCGCGCCATCGCTCGGGCGGGATCGTCGCGCCCCGCCGCATCCGCACGAACGGCACGACGTACGCGAGCCAGATCGGGAACAGCGTCAGCGACGCGACGAGCGCCCGCGAGACGAACAGCCAGGCACGCTTCAGCACGGCCGAGAGTATGAGGCCGGCACCCGGCGTCTGCGAGGCCTCGATCCGATCGCGCCTCGAGAAATCAGACCGAGGGCGCGAGGAGCGCGAGCGCCATCTCGAGCGCGGGCGGCGGCGAGGCCTCGGGCACTGCCTCACGCGCGGCCGCGGCGGCCTTGCGCGCGCGCACGATGTCGGCGACGCGGAGCGGCGTCGGATCCTTGAACATCGAGTCGAGCGCGTTCCGCATCTGCTTGCGCGCCTCGTGGATGCGCCACGCGATCGTGCCCTCGGTCGTCTCGAGCACGACGGCGGCCTCGGGGTAGCTGAGGCCCTGCATCATCGTCAGCGCGATGGTCGTCTTGAGCAGCGGCGAGAGGCGATCGAACGCGCGCACGAGGTAGGTGTACGTCTGGCGCAGCTCGAGCGCGCGATGGGGATCGCCGTTCGAGTCGACCGCGACGGCGACGGTGACGCGCGGATCGTCGAGGTCGGCGGTGCGGCGGCGGGTGCGGTCGCGGCGCACGTTGAGCGCACGGTTCAGCGCGATGCGGTAGAGCCACGTGAAGAACTCGCTGCGCCCCTCGAAGCGCTGGATGTTCTTGTACGCGCGCACGAACGCGTCCTGCGTGATGTCGTCGGCGTCGCTCGGGCTGCCGGTCATGTGGAGCGCGAGCGCGAAGATGCGGTGGCGATAGCGCTTCACGAGCGCCTCGAACGCGCGCGGATCACCGCTGCGCGCGGCCTCGACGAGCTCGTGCGCCTCGCGGGCGCGGCCCTGCTCGCCGACGTCCTCTTCGGGAACGCGCATCGCCGCGGCGTCGAGCGCGTCCAGCGCAGCCGCGAGCTCGGCGCGCACGGCGTCGGACGGCACGGCGTCGGACGGCACGGCGTCGGACATCACCGCGTCGGACGGCACGGCGCCGGACATCACCGCGTCGGACGGCATGGGCTGGGGAGCGACGCGGGCCGTCGCGGTGACGACGGGCGCTTTGATCTTCGCGCTCTGCGGTCGGGCCTTCGGCACGGCGGGCGGCGTCGCCTTGCGGCGCACCAGCGTGGTGTCCTCGGGCGAAGGCGGCGGCGGCATCGCGGAGGAGGACGGCACCGGCGGAGGTGACGCGCGTCGGGGCGTCGCGGTCTCCGCGAGGACGCGGCTCTCTACGGGCGCGGATACGGGGGCGGATGCGAGTGCGCGGGCGGCGGTCGGTACCGGCGGGATCACACCGTGCGTCGAGGTAGGCGCGGCTCTGTCCGCTTCGACCCTTGCGGCGCTCAGGAAAGCTGCCGCGGCGTCCCGCCTCGGGGGCAGAGGCGGAGGGCGTCGCGTCGAATGCATGTCGGCCTCAGAACCCTTCGCTCGGACATCCTTGGGTCTGCGCTCCAGTCCGTGTGACAAGAGCGCGCGATGAAGCGAACTTGATAGCGCGGACGAGCATGGGGGATCTCTGCTCCGATGTCCATCGTCCTGGACGCTCGCTTGATCCCCCCTGGGGAGTCTGTTAGATCGTCGCTCCGCGCGACATCTGCACGAAGTACGCGGTCGAGGAGCGACGAAGAAGTGCTGTTCGACTGGGTATACGGCCTTTTCTCCAACGATCTCGCGATCGACCTGGGGACCGCAACGACCCTCATCTACGTGAAGGGCCGCGGAATCGTGTCGTGTGAGCCCAGCGTCGTCGCCGTGCAGACGGACGCAAGGGGCGGCAAGAAAGTTCTCGCAGTCGGCAAGGAAGCCAAGGAGATGCTCGGCCGCACGCCGGGCAACATCCAGGCGGTCCGCCCGCTGCGCGACGGCGTCATCGCCGACTTCGAGATCACCGAGGCGATGCTGCGCTACTTCATCAAGCGCGCGCAGAACCGCAGCACGCTCGTGAAGCCGCGCATCATCATCTGCGTGCCCTTCGGCATCACCGAGGTCGAGAAGCGCGCGGTCAAGGAGAGCGCCGAGAGCGCCGGCGCGCGCGAGGTCTTCCTGATCGAGGAGCCGATGGCGGCCGCGATCGGCGCGGGCCTCCCGATCACCGAGCCGAGCGGCAACATGGTCGTCGACATCGGCGGCGGCACCACCGAGGTCGCGGTCATCTCGCTCGCCGGCATCGTCTACTCGCAGAGCGTGCGCGTCGGCGGCGACAAGATGGACGAGGCGATCGTCGCGTACCTCAAGCGCAAGTACAACCTGCTGATCGGCGACCAGACCGCCGAGCGCGTGAAGTGCACGATCGGCAACGCGTACCCTGGTGGCAGCAGCGGCTATCCCGGCGACGTCGAGACGATGGAGGTCAAGGGGCGCGACCTCGTGGCCGGCGTTCCCAAGACCGTCATCGTCAACTCCGACGAGATCCGCGACGCGCTGAGCGAGCCGATCAACACGATCGTCGAGGCGGTGATGGCGGCGCTCGAGCGGACGCCGCCCGAGCTCAGCGCGGACATCGTCGACAAGGGCATCGTGCTGACGGGCGGCGGCGCGCAGCTGAAGAACCTCGACGTGCTCCTGCGCGAGGAGACGGGGCTGCCGGTGATGGTGTGCGACGACCCGGTCAGCGCCGTCGTGCTCGGCTCGGGCAAGACCCTCGATCACCTCGACCTCCTCCGTGAGGTCACGATCAGCTGAGGCTGCCGAATCGTGAGCCGATCGGAGCGCGCCCCGGGCACTCCATGAGCGAGCCCGATTCGATGAGCGCCGCGGCCCGACAGATCAGCGCGGTCCAGGAGGACGACGCGACCCTCGTGGCGCGCGCTGCCGCCGGGGACGAGCGCGCGTTCACCGCGATCTATCGCAGGTACGCGCGCTACGTCGCGGGCGTGGCGTATCGACTGCTGGGCCAGGACGCGGAGCTCGACGACATCGTGCAGGAGACCTTCGTGGCGGCCGCGGATGGGCTGCGCTCGCTCGAGGACGGCGCGCGCCTGAAGCACTGGCTGGTCACGATCGCGGTGCGGCGGGTGGGACGTCGCCTGGCGCGTCGCCAGCGGCAGCGCTGGATGCAGGGCATCTTCGGGCGCACCGAGCCGCGCACTGCGGCGCCGGAGGTCGAGGGCGAGGCGTACGCGCTCTACCAGTCGCTCGCGGCGATCTCGGCGGATCGTCGGGTACCCTGGACGCTGCACGTGGTCGAAGGGATGACGCTGCCCGAGGTCGCGCAGCACTGCGGGGTGTCGCTCGCGACGGTGAAGCGTCGCATCGCCGAGGCGAGCGAGCTCTTGGCGAAGCGAGGGCGCGATGGACGCTGACGTCGAGCGCGCGCGGCGCGCCGAGCCCTCGTGGGACGAGCTGCGCGAGCGGCGTGTGCTCGCGCGTGTGCTCGCGGAGCGCGAGCGAGGTGAGCGCTCGAGGCGGCGCGCGCGCG
>JALYRN010000445.1 GCA_030855295.1 Myxococcota bacterium
GCGCCGATCGCGGCGAGGCCTGCGACGCCGGCGCCGATCACCAGCACGCGCGCGGGGCGCGTCGCGCCGGCCGCGGTGACCTGCGGTCCGAAGAAGCCCTCGAAGTGCGCGGCGGCCTCGACCACCGCGCGATAGCCGGCGAGGTTCGCCTGCGACGAGAGCACGTCCATCTTCTGCGCGCGCGTGATCCGCGGGATGCGCTCGAGCGCGATCGCGCTGACGCGGCGCTCGGCGAGGATCTTCGGGAGCTCCTCGTGTCGCTCGGGCTGGAGCAGGGACACGAGGATCGTGCCGTCGCGGAGCGTGCTCGCCTCGCGCTCGGTCGGAGGGCGCACCTTGAGCACGAGATCGCTGGTCGCGAAGATCGTCTCGGCGTCCTCGACCAGCGTCGCGCCTGCCTCGACGTACGCCTCGTCCGCGTAGCCCGCGTCTCGTCCGGCGCCGCGCTCGACGGCGATCTCGAGACCCATCTCGCGCAGCTTCGACGTCGACTCGGGCGTCGCGGCGACGCGCTTCTCGCCGGGGCGAGCTTCTTTCGGGACGCCGATCCGGATGACACACCTCCCACCGCGCGGAGGCGAGCGCTCCACGACGACGGCCGAGCATACCCGAGCGCAGCCCGTGCTCCGAAAAACGTCGCGACGTCCGGCGCCCGCCCGGGACGAACGTCGATGTGGTCCGCGAGCGGTTCTCGTCCTATGTGGAGGGGCCATGGCCGAGCCCCCGCCGACCGAGACCCCGTCGTCCGACGTTCCGTCGGGCGAGATCTCGCGCACATCGCTCCCGCTTCCGCCCGGCGCGTGGGATCCGGCCGCGCGTCTGGTGCGGAGCGCGCTGCGACCGGTCGAGAGCTTCCTCCACATCGAGGCCTCGGGCGGGATCCTCCTGATGATCGCGGCGGTGATCGCGCTGGGCTGGGCGAGCTCGCCGTGGCGCCTCTCGTACGAGCACCTGCTCGAGGCGCCGGTCGTGCTGCAGGTCGGCGCGTACGAGCTGCTGACGGCGGATCTGCACTTCGTCATCAACGAGCTGCTGATGACGCTCTTCTTCTTCGTCGTCGGGCTCGAGATCAAGCGCGAGATCCGGCACGGCGAGCTCAGCGAGCTGCGGCGCGCTGCGCTCCCGATCGCGGCGGCGATCGGCGGCATGGTCGCGCCCGCGCTGATCTACATCGCGTTCAATCCTTCGGGTCCCGCGCGCTCGGGGTGGGGCGTGCCGATGGCGACCGACATCGCGTTCGCGGTCGGCGTGCTGACGCTGCTCGGGAGGCGCGTGCCGCCGGCGCTGCGCGTGCTGCTCCTGACGCTCGCGATCGTCGACGACATCGGCGCGGTGCTGGTGATCGCGGTGTTCTATTCGAGCGGGATCGCGCTCGGTGGGTTCGTGCTCGTCGCGATCGGGATCCTGATCACGATGATCCTGCAGAAGACCGGCGTGCGCGCGGTCTGGATCTACGTGATCCCGGGCGTGATCGTCTGGGAGGGGCTGCACCTCGCGGGCGTGCACCCGACGCTCGCGGGCGTGCTGCTCGGGCTGCTGACACCGGCGCACGCGTGGCTCGGGCCCGAGCGGCTGATCGCGATCGCGGGTCGCTCGCTGACGCGGATCTCTGCGCTGGTGTCGAGCGGCCGAGCACGGCCGGCGGAGCTCCACGATCCGCTCCGCGACATCCAGACTGCGCGCCAGGAGGCGATCTCTCCGGTCGAGCGGCTCGCCGCGGGCCTGCATCCCGTCGTCGCGTGGCTGATCGTGCCGCTCTTCGCGCTCGCGAACGCCGGCGTGCCGCTCGACAGCGCGGATCTCCACGGCCCGGCGATCCCGGTGATGGTGGGCATCGTGGCGGGGCTGGTGGTCGGCAAGCCGGTCGGCGTGCTGCTCGGCGTGGGGCTCGTCGTGCTGCTGCGCATCTCGCCGCTGCCGAAGGGCGTGACGTGGGGAGGCGTCGCGATCGTCGGCATGGTCGCGGGGATCGGCTTCACGATGGCGATCTTCGTCGGCGATCTCGCGATCGCTCGCGAGATGCTCGACGAGGCGAAGCTCGCGATCCTCGCGGCCTCGGTGATCGCGGGCGTCGCCACGCTGGTGCTCGGCGCGATCGTGCTGAAGCCGTCGGAGCTCGCCGGCGCCGCGCGCACCGAGAGCGAAGCGGAGTCGTCGACCGACGCCTGAGTGACGATCGGCTCGCCCGCTCCGGTCGCTTCCGTCCGCGCGCTCCGCGCGCTTCCGTCCGCGCCCTCCGGGGCGAGCACTCCTGCAGACTCAGGCGGCGGCGGTGAGCTGGCGCTCGACGAGGCGGCGGTAGAGGCCTTCTTCCGCCATCAGCGCGCCGTGCTTGCCGGACTGCACGATCTTGCCGCCGTCGATCACCAGGACGCGATCGGCGTCGCGCACCGTCGAGAGGCGATGCGCGATCACCAGCGTCGTGCGGCCCCTCATCAGCCGATCGAGGGCTTCCTTGACCAGGTGCTCGCTCTCCGAGTCGAGCGCGCTGGTCGCCTCGTCGAGCACGAGGATGCGCGGATCTTTCAGCACCGCGCGCGCGATCGCGATGCGCTGCTTCTGGCCGCCCGAGAGCTGCACGCCGCGCTCGCCGACGCTGGTCTGGTAGCCGTCGGGGAAGCGCATCACGAACTCGTGCGCGTTGGCGACCTTCGAGGCGGCCTCGACGTCGGCGTCGCTCGCGCCGGGGCGCGCGTACCGGATGTTGTCGGCGATCGTGGTCGAGAAGAGGATCGGCTCCTGGGCGACGGTGCCGACCTGTCTGCGCAGCCACTCGGGGTCGAGCGCGCGGAGATCCTCCCCGTCGAGCCGCACCCGTCCCTCGCTCGGATCGTAGAGGCGCGCGACCAGCGATGCGATCGTCGACTTGCCCGCGCCGCTCGGGCCGACGAGCGCGACGATCTCGCCGGGCGCCATCACGAGCTCGAGCCCGTCGAGCACCTTCGCGTCGGCGCGCGCCGGATACGCGAAGCGCACGCCCTCGAAGCGCAGCTCGCCTCGCACCTCGGCGAGGGTCGCGCCGCCGCGCGGCGCCATCGCGGGCCGCCGATCGAGCAGCTCGAAGATCCGCTCCGCCGCGCCGCTCGCCTTCGTCAGGTCGGCGTAGAGATCGGTCAGCGCGCCCATCGAGAACGCGACGAGCATCGTGTAGACGAGGAACGACGTCAGGCCGCCGACGGACATGTCGCCCGCGACCACCATCCGCCCGCCGTACCAGAGCACCAGCGTCACGACCGCGAAGCCCGCGGCGGACACCGACGCCATGAACGTCGCTGCCACGCGGATGCGGCGCGCCTGCAGCTCGTACGCGCGCTCGATCGCCTCGGCGTAGCGGCCGGCCTCCGCATGCTCGGCGACGAACGATCGCACGGTCCGGATGCCGGACAGCGTCTCCTCGGCGACCGAGCTCGCGCCCGCGAGCGCATCCTGTGCCTCGCGCGCGAGTCGCCGCAGCCGACGGCCCCAGTACACGGCTCCGAGCGCGATCGGCGGCACGACGCAGAGCATCACCGCCGTGAGCATCGGCGAGGTCCAGAGGAGGAGCGCGACACCGCCGACGATCGTCGCGGCGTTCCGCAGCGCCATCGAGATGTTCACGCTGACGGCGTTCTGCAGGACCGTCGTGTCCGATGCGAGGCGCGACTGCAGCTCGCCGGTGCGACGCTCGTCGAAGAACGCGATCTCCTGATCGAGCAGCCGCGCGAAGAGGTCGCGTCGCAGCTGCGTGACGATGCGCTCGCCCGCGGTCGTGAAGAGCACGTAGCGGATGCCGGTCGAGATCGCCTGCACGGCGACGACGATGCCCATCAGCATCGCGACGGTGTCGATCGTCCCGACGTCACCGGCGCCGAGCGCGTCGTCGAGCAGCAGACGGATCGCCTGTGGATAGATCAGGCTCGCGCCGCTGCCGATCGCGAGGAAGATCGTGCCGACGGCCAGCGGCTTCCACTGCTTGCGCGCGAGCTGGAGGAGGCGAGCGCTCGAGGCGCGCACCTTCTCCGGCGCCGGCGCCGACACGCTCTCGATCACGCTTGGCGTCGTCACAGCGGCATCTTATAGGGCAATCTGCCTCGCCTCGCCGCCCGGCCGAACGGGCAGCCTCTTCTCGGAGCTGCGGGTCGGCGCTACAAGACTCGAGAGCCCCGAGCCCGCATGGATCACCGCACCGTCGCCGACGTCCTGAGCCGCCTCGCGTTCGCGCACGAGATCCTCGATGGCCCCACGCACGAGTCGAAGGCGTGGACGAACGCGGCGCGCGTGGTGCGGCAGCTCCCCGGCGATCTGGGCGCGATGCTCGAGAGCGGCGCGCTCGCGGAGGTGCGCGGCATCGGCGCGTCGAGCATGCAGGTCATCCGCGACGCGCTCGAGGGCCGCGAGCCCGAGGGCCTGCGCGAGCTCGAGGCGAAGATCCCCGAGGGGCTCTTCGCGATCCATCACATCAAGGGCCTCGGTCCCGCGAAGATCCGCAAGCTCTGGCAGGGGCTCGGCGTGACGACGATCGGCGAGCTCGAGCACGCGTGCCGCGAGAACCGCCTCGTGCTGCTCGACGGATTCGGCAACAAGACGCAGGCGAACGTGCTCGAGGCGATCGAGCGGATGCAGCGCGCCGATCGCGTCCTGCTGCGGAGCCGCGCGAGCGCGCTGCTGCTGCCGCTGGTCGGGAGCCTGCGCGTGCGGGGCGTGCGCGCCGAGGTGCTCGGAGACTTCCGTCGCGGCAAGGAGCTGGTCGACGGGCTCGCGATCGCGGTGGCGGGCGAGGCGTCCGCGATCGACGAGACGCTCGTCGCGCACGGCGCGGGCTCGGCGGCTGGCGCGTCCGAGCAGGGAGCCGAGGGGCGCATCGACGGAACGACGCTCGAGGTGCGGCGCACCGAGCACGCGCGCCTCGGCGTCGTGTGCGTGATCGGGACCGCGAGCGAGGAGCACGTCGGGGCGCTGCGTGGGCGCGCCGGCGAGCGGGGGCTCGCGCTGCGCGACGACGGGCTCTTCGACGGCTCGGGAGCGCTGGTGCCCTGCGAGGACGAAGATGCGCTCTACGCGGCGCTCGGCCTCGCGACGACGCCGCCCGAGCGGCGCGAGCCGGGCGTTCCTCTGGTCGCGATCGGCAAGGCGCAGCCACGCCTGGTCGAGCTTCGTGATCTGCGGGGCGCGCTGCACAACCACACGACGCAGAGCGACGGTGCGGGGACGCTCGAGGAGATGCGCGCGGCGGCGGCCGCGATGCAGCTCGAGTACCTCGGCATCTCGGATCACAGCCAGAGCGCCGACTACGCGCGCGGTCTGAAGCCCGACACCCTGCGCGCGCAGATCGCCGCGATCGCGAGGACGCGCGCCGATCGTAGCTCGCCCTGCATGCTGCTGACCGGCGTCGAGAGCGACATCCTCCCCGACGGTCGGCTCGACTACGACGACGACGTGCTCGCCGAGATCGAGGTCGTGATCGCCTCGGTGCACAAGCGGCACGGGCTCGATCGCGAGGCGACGACGAGGCGGATGATCACGGCGGCGAAGAACCCGTTCACCGCGGTGCTCGGTCATCCGACCGGGCGCCTGCTGCTCGGTCGGCCGCCGAACGACTTCGACATGGCCGCGATGCTCGACGCGGCGGCGGAGAGCGGCTGCGCCGCCGAGCTCAACGCGAGCCCCCACCGGCTGGACCTCGACGATCGTCACTGCGCGATGGCGAAGGAGCGCGGCGTTCTCGTGTCGATCGCCGCGGACGCGCACGCGCCCGGCGAGCTCGCGCAGCTCGAGCACGGCATCGCGATCGCGCGGCGCGGCGGGCTGACCGCGGAGGACGTGCTGAACTGCAAGACGCTGAGTGAGCTGCGCGCGTGGCTGGCGGCGCGGCGGGCGAGGGCGGTCGGCGCGAGCTGATCG
>JALYRN010000446.1 GCA_030855295.1 Myxococcota bacterium
GGCCGTGCGAGCACGCGCAGCGGCGCCGAGGGCTCGAGCGCCCCGGCGTCTTCGAGCGAGCGACCGCAGATCGCTTCGACGTTCGGCCGCTCGAGCGCCCCGCGGTCGGCGCCCGCAGCCACCTCCGGCCCGCGCACCTTCGATCAGCTGCGTGGTGATGCGCGCGACGCCTTCCAGGCCCGTCGCTACGACGATGCGGCGCGCGCGTACGAGCAGGCTTCCCGCATGCGCCCGCGCGACGCCAGCGTGTGGGCCGGGCTCGGCGCTGCACGGATGCAGGGCGGCGACGCGCGGGCCGCGATCGACGCATACCGCCGCGCCGTCTCGATCGAGCCGCGAAACGTCCGCTACCACGTGTCGATCGGTCGCGCGTTCGCCGCCGCCGGTGACCGCGCCCGAGCCCGCCAGGCGTTCGAGCACGCGCTCCAGCTCGATCCGAACAACCGCGACGCGCGCACTCAGCTCGGCCGTCTCTGAGCCGAGCTCGCGCGGTCCTCGACGCGCCCAGCTCGAGACCCGCGCGGCATCGGTCGTCAGAGTCGCGAGCGCCCCGCGTAGTAATACCGGCAGCGCGCTCACTCGCGCGCGCTGCGGCGGCGACGACGATCGATCCCCTGGAACGACGAACGCCGGCGCGATCTCTCGCGCCGGCGCCGTCCGTGGGCTCATCGATCGACGCGTCTCACTCCGCGCCCTGCGACTCCTCGATCGCGACGAAGTGCATGTGCGCGAACTCGGCCTGACCCATCGTGTAGATGATCTCGCTCAGCGTCCGGAACGGCGTGCGCCTGTCGGCGATGATCTGCACCTCGCCGGTGAACGGCCGGCGCGGGTTTCGTTGCGCGATCAGCTTCAGGCGATCGCGGTGCTGCTGCATCACGTTGAGCAGCGGCGTGATCAGGAACCCGTTCGCGCCGCCCTGCTTCTGGCTCGGGTCGACGATGCCGTTGCGGAGCTGCACCACGTTGTTGCCGTCGACGACGATCTCGGTGCGCGAGATCTGGATCGGCACCGCCTCGGTGATCGACTCCGTCGACGTCGTCCACGGCAGCTGCAGCTCGTCACCCTGCGTGATGTTCGCAGTGTCGTTGGCGACCTGCATGATCATGAACACCAGGATGATGGTCATGATGTCCATCATCGGATAGATGTTCAGGCTCTGCTCTTCGTGCGGCGGAATCCGGCGCAGCTTCCGCCGCACCATGGACTTCACCTGCCCCATCGACGCCTTCTGCCCGTCCGCCATCGTCTACCTGACACCCGCGGAGAGCATGACGTCGGGGAACAACGGATCGGTTCCCTCGGCGCGCAGCGCATCCATCGCGTGGATGATGTGCTCGTACTCGATGTTCGGATCCGCGCTCAGGATGACCTGAGTCTCGTCCGGGAACTGCCGGTGGACGCGCGCCGCGCACGTCGTGAGCTCGGCCCACGCGTACGTGCCGTCGGTGCGCCGCGGGACCGTGATCACGCGACCGGGCTGCATCCGCTCGCATCCGGGCGCGAGCTTGCCGCCCGATCCCGAGACGATGATCCCGTTGTCCGCGATCGTGACGCTGAGGTTCAGCGTGCTCCCCTGCTCCTGCGAGCTCGACGCACGCCGACCGCGCGACAGCGACGGCAGGTGCGCGTCCAGCTCGGCGACGAGCAGCACCTGCGCCGACGTCGCGAGCAGGAAGAGGATCAGGTTCACGACGATGTCGAGGAACGGGACGATGTTCAGCTCGCCCGCGACCTCGCTCGGATCCGGCTCGGAGTGCCTCGTCCGCTTGCGGACGTAGGCCAACTGGCGCGGCGTGAGCTCCATTCGATCTCCGATCTATCTCCGGGGGGCCGGAGCTAGCTCAGCGACCCTTCTGCATGAGCAGGTTCTCGAGCTTCATCGTCGAGAGCTCCATGTCCTGCTTGATCTTCTTCGCCTGTCCGTGGAGGAACAGGTGGAAGGTCATGCAGACGACCGCGATGCCGAGGCCGAGCGCGGTGTTCCACATCGCTTCCGAGATGCCGGCCGCGAGCAGCGCGGCGCGCTGTGCAGGCGCCGCCGAGCCGAGCGCGCCGAAGGCGCGGATCAGACCGGAGATCGTGCCGAGAAGACCGACGAGGGTGGCGATGTTGGCCATCGTCCACAGCGCGCCGATGCGCTTCTCCAGCTCCGGGTGGAGCTCGGCCCAGCGCTCTTCCATCGACGCGATGACGGCTTCGTCGCCACGGTTGACCTGGGTCAGCCCGGCCTTGACGACCTGCAGGAGAGGCAGCGGCGCGGCCTCGCACAGCTTGATCGCGCGATCGATGTTCCCGGCCTGCACCAGCTTCCGGATCTGCGCCATGAACTCGCGGCTGTTCACGCGGTACTTCGTCAGGATGTAGACGAAGCGTTCGGCGATGATCGCCAGGACCACCGCGAGCACCGCGATGTTGACGAACGAGAACGGCGCGCCATCCCGGAGGGCATGCCAGATACTTTCCATCTTCCGAGGCTCCTTGAGCTTCCTGCGCCTAGCGAATGACGCGCGAAGCTACTGCGACAGGGTCGCGATTGTCAACGGACCGAGGGAGTGGCGCAACCAGTTTCGCACCGTGTGAGAACGATCGAGAAACTCGGAACCAGGCATGAGAAGATGGCCTCTAAGGACCCGCCAGGAAGAGTGTCTTACCCGCTCGAAACGCCCTCGAAAGCGGATCGAGATCAAGCTTGACCTCATAAACGGCCCCTGTATCATCGCTCGCCGTTCGTATCGGACGCCTCGCTCTCCAACCTGAGCAGTGATGCGCCGAGAGGTCGGAGAGGCCCCGCAGTCAGGTCACGCTGACAGCTCGCACTGAAGACGGCTCGCACGGAAAGAAAGCACGGGAGCGACGCTCCCGGGCCCAGGAGGAAGAAAGGCACCATGGCAACGCTGGCGCACCACTTCGAAGAGGGCGGCTGGGGTATGTACCCCATCCTCTTCTGGCAGATCATCGCGATCGGAATCATCATCGAGCGCGCGATCTTCCTATACCGCAGCTCGATCAACCGCGACGTGTTCCTGGCGACGATGCAGAAGTGCATCCTGGCCGGTGACATCGGACGCGCGATCAAGCTCTGCTCGGCTGCGAACGCGCCGCTCGCCCGGATCGTCAAGGCCGGCCTGATGAAGGTCAACCGCCCCGACTCCGAGGTGCAGGCTGCGATGGACGAGGCCGCTCTCCGTGAGCTGCCGAAGATCGAGAGCCGCACTGGCTACCTCGCGCTGCTCGCGAACCTCGCGATGCTCTCGGGTCTGCTCGGCACCGTCACCGGCCTCATCGCCGCGTTCGGCGCCGTCGCGAACGCCGACGCCGCCAGCCGCGCGACGATGCTCGCACGCGGCATCTCGGAGGCCATGAACTGCACGGCCTTCGGTCTGCTCGCCGCGATCATCGCGCTGATCGGCTTCGCCGTCCTCAACGGCAAGACGCAGTCGCTGCTCGACGACATCAACGGCGCGACGGTCCAGGTCATGAACCTGGTCGTCAACAACCGCTCGAAGATCAACCTCCAGGGCCTGTCGCAGGCCGCCTGATCCGAGCCGTCGAGCGAAGGGGCTACCGAACGAAAGCGGGGCCGCCGTCCGGAAGGCAGCGGCCCCGTTCTCGTTGGGGACCCGTTCTCGCTCGAGCGCTCGAATGCTCCCCCTGAAGATGCGGAGAAGACGATGGGTGGCGTAAGTGTCGGCGGTGGTCATGGCGGGAAAAAGAATCTCGACTCCGAGATCCCGCTCGTTCCGTTCATCGATCTGCTGCTCTGCTGCGTGATGTTCCTGCTCGTCACGGCGGTCTGGAACAAGCTCGCGCGCCTCGACGCGAACCAGCAGGTGCCCGGGCAGGCAGCGCAGATGGATCAGCCTCCGCCCGAGGAGACGATCCGGCTCTATCTGCAGGTCACGCAGACGGGGTTCACGATCGCGTCCACCGCGGGTGAGCGCATCGAGATCCCGAAGGCTGGCGAAGAGTACGACCTCGAAGGTCTGCGCACGCGCCTGCAGGAGCGACGCACGGCCGAGCCGAACCGGCACGACCTCATCGTCGCGCCCGAGGACGGCGTCATGTACGAGGACGTGATCGCGGCGATGGATCTCGCGGTCGGACAGGGTTTCGAGGACGTGTCCCTTTCGGACGGAGCTGCGCTCTGAAGCGCGGCTGAGAGAAGAGAGCCAGCCATGCCGATTCACAAGCCCGACCGGGTTCTCCTCCACCACATCCCGCTCAAGTTCGTCGCCTCGAAGGTGGCGGGCGGCGGCCGGAAGAGCGTCGACACGAACATCCCGCTCGTGCCGTTCATCGACTTCCTGATCACGCTGGTCGTCTTCCTGCTCTCGTCGTTCAGCGCGAGCGGTGAGCTGCTCTCGCAGCGACCGAACCTCGTGATGCCGAACGCGGCGAACGCGGTCGACCTCGAGCTGGCGCCGATCGTCGCGATCGATGCGCGCGTGATCACGCTCGACGGACGCCGCATGGCGGACACCCAGACGCTCGGCGCGACGGCCGGCATGGAGCGCATCGAGCAGCTCGTGCAGGATCTCGAGACGCTGCGTCGCAACTGGTCGATCCTCCACGCCCGCGAGCCCTTCCCGGGCACCGTGATCGTGCAGGCCGATCGCGAGATCGACTTCCGTGTCGTGAAGAAGGTGATGTTCTCGGCGGCGCAGGCCGGCTACACGAACATCAGCTTCGCCGTGAACCGAACGGGCGGCGAGTAGTCTCTGCCGCCACTCCGTGGTTTTCGGCTGAGATTCGGCCAGATCACTAGGCTTCGGGTCGCTTCGCTCCGGCAGACTCCATGAGCGACGACGACGAGAAGAAGCCTGCACTGAAGCCGGCGCGCCCCGATCCCGACGAGCTCGAGACGGGGCGCCCGTCGTACATGCCGCGGCTGCCGTGGCGATGGATCGTGATCTTCGGCGGGCTGCTCGCGCTGGTGTACGGCGGCTACCAGCTGCGCGAGAGACAGCGCGCCGACGCGCTGCGCACGCAGATCCTCGACACCTACGACGACAACCTGAGCTCGCTGTCGGAGCGCTACGTCGGCTTCCGGCAGCGGCTCGAGCGCTGGACGGCGGAGGCGGCGCAGGCCGGTGAGCCCGAGCAGTGGGTGGATCCGCGGCTGCGGATCTCGGGACTGCACTCGGGCGACGGCATCTATCTGCGGCTCACCGCGGAGCAGGCGGAGAGCCCGGAGCGCATCGCCGAGGCGGCGCTCGCGATGGAGCAGGACGCGCTCGTGCGCTGCCTCGGCATCGCGCCGGCGTCGGCGCGTGGGCTCTACGGGACGGGCGACTTCCTGACGCCGGACTGGCGGGACCAGGTGACGGCGTCGAGCGACTTCATGAGGCTGCGAGTGCTCGACGAGCAGCTCGCGCGGAACATGGAGGTCGACGTGCCGGTCGTCGCGAGCATGCTCGGCGCCGAGTACTTCTTGCTCGTCGTGCAGCAGGGGAACAACCGGCGCGATGCGCCGGTCGACGTGTTCCTGTGGGATCTCCGCGAAGAGCGGCAGCTGCTGCGCGCGCGCATCCGGGCGAACGGGATCCTGCTGCCGGTGCGGCTGCGCTTCGACGGAGTGCCGCAGGCGCCGCGGCCGGATGGGCGCGCGGAGCTCTTCAGCGGCGGCGCGCACGACTGCTCGATCGCGGCGCAGATCAAGGCGCTGACGGGCGAAGCGCCGATGACGATCGGGAGCGGAGCGCAGCTCGAGGAGCGGATGCGCGAGACCGACGCCGCGGCCGCCGCAGCGGCTGCGGAGGGCGAGGAAGGTGCCGCCGCAGCGCCCGAGGGTGACGAAGGCGCCGCAGCGCCGGAAGGCGCGCCCGAGGGTGACGAAGGCGCCACCGCGCCGGAAGGCGCACCCGAGGCCC
>JALYRN010000447.1 GCA_030855295.1 Myxococcota bacterium
CCGCTGATGCGCTCGAGCAGGTGCGCCGCGAGCGCGGGCACGTCGCCGCGCCGCTCCCGCAGCGCCGGCAGCCGGAGCGGGAAGACCTGCAGCCGGAAGTAGAGGTCCTCGCGGAAGCGCCCCGCCTGCACCTCGCTCCAGAGATCGCGGTTGGTCGCCGCGATGATGCGGACGTCGACCGCAATCTCGCGCGGCTCGCCGACCGGGCGGATCTTCCGCTCCTCGATCGCGCGCAGCAGCTTCGCCTGCGAGTCGAGCGGCAGCTCGCCGAGCTCGTCGATGAAGAGCGTGCCCCCCGTCGCCTCTCGGAACAGGCCGATCCGATCCGCGACCGCGCCGGTGAACGCGCCCTTCTTGTGTCCGAAGAGCTCGCTCTCGAAGAGCTCTCGCGTGACGCACGCCGCGTTGAGCGCGACGAAGCGCGCGGCCGCGCGCGGCGAGCCGACGTGCACGTGGCGCGCGACGACCTCTTTGCCGGTGCCGGTCTCTCCGTAGAGCGCGACCGTCTCGTCGGTCGGCGCGACCCGCGCCACGAACGCTCGCACCTCCTGCATCGCCGGGCTGTCGCCGACGAGCGGCGGCGCGAAGTCGACCTGCGCGCCACCGCGCCCGCGCCGTGCCTCCGCGATCGCCTGATCGAGCAGCGGGCGCAGCAGATCCGCGTCGACCGGCTTCTCGAGGAACGAGAACGCGCCGAGCTTCATCGCCTGCACCGCGGCGTCCACCGAGCCGTGCCCGGTCAGCACCACGATCTTGGTCGGCACGCGGGAGCAGCGACGCAGCACCTCGAGCCCGTCGAGGTCGTCCATGCGCAGATCGAGCAGCGCCGCGTCCGGCGGATCCTTCGCGTCGAGCTGGCGCACGCCGTCGTGACCGCCCGCGGCCTCCTCGACCGTGTAGCCGATGCGCCCCAGCGCCTTGCGGAGCGCGAACCGGAACGCGGCGTCGTCGTCGACGACGAGCACCCTGCCCTGCGCCGCCGTCACGCCGACACCTCCCGCGCCTTGCGCAGCAGCACCGCCTCGTCGCCGGCGTCGCGCGTCTTGCGGATCGAGCCCGTGCCCGCGCCCGCCGCCGGCAGCACCACGCGCGCGCGGGTGCCGCCCTCCTCGCGCGCGGTCAGCTCGATCGTTCCCTGCATCGCGCGCACGAGCATGTACGACGTATAGAGCCCGAGCCCGGTGCCCTCGCCCGGCGGCTTGCTGGTCGCGAACGGCTCGAAGAGCCGCTGCCGGATCTCCGGCGGGATCCCGGGGCCGTCGTCGTCGACGATCAGCTCGACCTCGCGCGCCTCTTCGCCGGATCCCGCGCCCACCAGCCGCGCCGAGACGCGGACGCGTCCGTCCTTCGTCTCGCGCACCGCGTCGTAGGCGTTCTGCAGCAAATTGACGATCACCTGCACCAGCCGATCGCGATCCCCGACCACCCCGAGCGCGTCCACGCCCTCCCCGATCTCTACCGGCGGCGCGCGCCGCATGCCCGCGAAGACCAGCGCGCGCGCCCGCTCGACGACCGCCGCGAGCGGCACCTCGCCCTCCATCTCGGCGCGCACGACGTCGCCTCCGGTCAGCAGGCCTTGCGTGATGCGGCCGAGCCGGCGCGTCTCGTCCTGCACGATCGCCGCGCTCTCGGCGACGTCGGCGATCAGGCGCGTGCGATCCGCCGGCTCGCCAGCGGCCTCGAGATCGCGCAGCGCCACCTGCATGTCGGCCGCGAGCGTCCGGATCGTCGCGAGTGGCGTGTTGAGCTCGTGCGCGACGCCGGTCGTGACGCGACCGAGGCTCGCCAGCCGCTCGGCGAGGATGAGACCGCGCTCGTCGATCACGCTCGTGGTGCGATCGAGGTAGAGGTTCATCGCGCGCCGCGGCCCGTCCTTCCGGCCGCCGACCGGCGCGAGCGGGAACACCAGCATCTCGTAGACGCGCTCGACGCCGTCGATCGGCGCGGCGAAGCGGCAGCGCCCCGCCTCCGACGACGCGAGCGCGCGCTGCACCGGGCACTGCCCCGCGAGCTTGCCCTGACACGGCCGGTGCTCGCCGGGACAGCTCCACGGCGCGCCCGCGCTCGCCCAGGGCGAGAGCTCGGCGGCGCGCTTGTTCCGCCAGATCACGGTGCCGCCCCCCTCGACCACCTCGAGGCCGGCGTCGAGCTCGCCGAGCGTCGTCGAGAGCACCTCGTACTCGAGCGCGACGGCGTCGCCGATCCGCGCCAGCGCCAGCTCGCGCTCGCGCAGCTCGCGCACCGCCTGCGAGACGATGTAGGCGACGGCGCCCACGACACCGACATACGCCGTGAACTCCGCGACGATGTCCCACGGCGCGACCGGGCTCCACGTGGCGATGCGCATCCCCGGCACGTGCTCGGTCGCGTAGAGCAGGAAGCTCGCGCCGACCGCATACGCCGCGGCGAACAGCGTCGCGCGCGCGCCCCCGAGGATGCCGACGATCGCGACGTGGAAGATGTAGTTGGCGAGGAACGGGGTGTGGATCCCGCCCGACGCCCAGAGCACCGCCGTGAGGATCGCCATGTCGATCATCGCGTGCGCGACGCCGGCGCGGCGGTGGTGCGTGCGGCGCGCCGAGAGCGCGAGGTTGTACCCGGCCGCGAGCACCGCGATGCACGCGAGCATCGTCGTGTGCAGCCCCGGGAAGAGCCCGACGTACGAGAAGATCGCGCCCAGCGCGATGAACGTGATCGCTCCCCAGCGCAGCTGGATCAGCCAGCGGACGCGCGAGTCGCGGAAGCCGTCGGTCTCGCCCGCCGCGCTCGATCCCTCGCCCCCCTCGACGGAGAGCATCGCGGTCGCCATGGCGCGGATCTCGGGCCGAAGCGGATCCCGGAACAGAGGATGCCGCTCGGGCGCCGACATTCGCTCCGATCATGCCACCCCGGCGACGCCCAGGCCCGTGTGCCCGGCGAGATCGCCGCCGAGGCTCCCGCGGCTCGAAGGCTGTCTCAAAATCGGCTGGCGCTGACGATGCGCGCGGCGCGGACGCTCAGCGAGTACGCGAGGCGCGAGCGGCTGTCGGTGCGCGGATCGGTGATGCCCCACGCGTGCATGCGGGTGAGCGCGTTGCGGTGCATCTCGAGCGACACGTACGTCCGCTCGCTGCAGTCGCGCGCCGGCAGAGCCGTCACCGCGGACGAGTCGGTCGTGCCGATCGAGCGCGCGCAGCGGGCCAGCGCGAGCTCCGCGGTGGCCAGAGCGTCCGGCACACGGCCGGTCTGCTCGAAGGCGCGGGCGAGGCGATGGGCGACCGCCGGGTCGCTCTGCACCTCGTCGGTGGCGCTGGTCAGGGTCGCGACCGCGAGGTCGGCGCGATCGATCGCGAGGTAGGCGTCGGCGAGGTGCTCGGCGAGCGCGGCGTCGCTGCGGTCGCGCGCGAACTCGTCCTCCATCTGCGCGAGATCACGCGTGGTCTGGGCGCGTGGATCGAGCGCGGCCGAGGGCTCGGCGATCGTCAGGGTCGCCCAGGCCACACCCAGCGCGCAGAGGATTCCGACGTTCAGCTTCGCTTCCATGGCCCCCCTGCTCGCGTGGACGTTCGACCTTCGTGCTCGCGTCGACCTTGGACACCGGATGCAGCGGCCGGTTCCGGCGCGGCGCATCTTTTTCTCGTACGAGACGGGAACGGCGATCTCCCCGAGCGTGCCACGGGCCGACAAGCGGGTCATCCTCCGGCGCTGATGGCCGTCGTCTACTTCGTGCTCTTGGTCGGCGTGCTGATCTTCGTGCACGAGCTCGGACACTTCGCGTGGGCGAAGTTCTTCGGCGTCAAGGTCCTCAAGTTCTCGCTCGGCTTCGGCCCGAGGATCGCCGGCATCCAGCGGGGCGACACCGAGTACGTCATCGCGGCGTTCCCGCTCGGCGGCTACGTGCGGATGCTCGGCGAGAACCCGAACGACGAGATCGCACCGGCCGATCAGGGCCGCTCGTTCGGCGAGCAGCCGCTGTGGAAGCGCTTCCTCATCGTGGTCGCGGGCCCGATGATGAACCTGTCGTTCCCGATCCTCCTCTACTTCGTGGTGTTCCTCGGCGAGACCGACATGGCGCCGAGCTCGGTCGGGACGGTCTATCCCGATCGCCCGGCGACCGAGCGGATCCTGCCCGGCGATCGCGTCGTCGCGATCGACGGGGACGAGATCACGACCTGGCACCAGCTCACGGAGATCGTCCGGCCGAGCGCCGGCCGCACGCTGGAGTTCACGCTCGAGCGCGACGGGGAGCGCGTCGAGACGACGATCACCCCGGCGCTGACCGAGGCGGAGGGACTGCTCGAGCTGCGCGAGTCGGCGGGTCGCATCGGCATCTCGCCCTATCACCCGCTCGCGACGATCGGCATCGTCTCTCCGTCGCAGCCCGCGGCGGCCGCCGGCCTGCGCACCTTCGATCGCATCGTCGCGGCGGGTGGTCGTCCGGTCGAGCGATGGATCGATCTCCAGCAGGTGCTCGATCGCAACCGCGGCTCGATGATCCCGATCACGTACCTGCGCCCCCAGCGACTGACCGACGTGCTCACGGGGCTCGCGGACCTCGATCTCTACGAGCCGCACGTCGCGACGCTGACGCCCGAGGGTGGGCCGGGGACCGGCACCGAGCGCTCCGGCCTCGAGAGCAGCGACCTCTACGTCGCCACGGTGCGCACCGGGTCCGCGGAGCACCGCGCGGGGCTGCGGCCGGGAGATCGGCTGTGGGCGCTCGACGGCGCGCCGATCCGCCTCTGGGCGCAATTCCAGGAGGACGTGCGCGCGCGCGCCGGGGAGAGCCGGGCACTGACGTGGCGGCGCGGCGATCAGGAGATCACGCGCGAGATCGAGCTGACCTCGGATCGACGGCTCGAGGGCGGCGCCGTGATCTACGAGCACGCGATCGAGCACTTCGCGCCCGCGCAGATCGACGAGTTCGTGCCCAACCCCGCGCCGCTCACCCACGCGATGCGCGAGTCGCTGAAGGCGACGTGGCAGATGACAGAGCTGATCGCGGTCTCGTTCGTGCGCCTCTTCCAGGGCCGCATCTCACCGACCGAGGTCGGCGGCCCGATCGCGATCGCGCAGGTCGCGGGCGAGGCTGCGCAGAGCGGTCCGATGACGTTCCTCAGCTTGATGGCGTTCATCTCGATCAACCTCGGTCTCCTCAACCTGCTGCCGATCCCGGTGCTCGACGGCGGGCACCTGTTCTTCTTCGCGATCGAGGGCATCTCTCGGCGGCCCGTGAGCCGCCGGGTGCGCGAGATCGCGTCGCTCGCGGGGCTCGTGATGCTCTTCGTGGTGATGGTGCTCGTGTTCACCAACGACATCGCGCAGCGCTGGCCGCTGATCGTCGCGGCGTTCGAGTCCCTGGAGAACTGATGGCCACCCCGCCCTCCGAAGCGCGCTTCGTCGCGACGCGCGTGCTGCACCGGGTCGCGACCGAGGGCGCGTGGGCCTCGCCCGCGCTCGACGCGGAGATCGATCGCGCGGCGCTCGACGGACGCGACGCCGCGCTCGCGACCGAGATCGTCTACGGGACGCTGCGCGCGCTGCCCTCGATCGATCGCACGATCGCGGCGCGCCAGAGCCGCAAGGGTCCGATCGAGGAGCTGACGATGGCGGCGCTGCGGGGCGCGACCTATCAGCTGACGCACCTGTCGGGCGCGCCCTCGCACGCGGTCGTCTCCGACACCGTGTCGATCGTGCGCGGGCAGCGCGGCGAGGCGCTCGGGCGCTTCGTCAACGCGATGCTCCGCGCGATCGCGAGGGAACGCCCCGAGGCGCCGGTGCGCTCGACCAAGCTCGAGGTGCCGCGCTGGCTCGAGGGAGAGATCGTGCGCGGCCTGGGCGCCGAGCGCGCCGACGCGTTCCTCCGCGCGCGCTCGATGCCGCCTCCGATCGC
>JALYRN010000023.1 GCA_030855295.1 Myxococcota bacterium
CCCCGGCGCCGCGCGGTACCCAGCGGCCTCGGAGCGGCGCCGCATCTCTCGCTCGAGCTCGATGGCGCTGCGCCCCAGCTCGCCCGGCGCGAGCTCGATCCACGGAGGGCTCGGAGGGCGACGCGCCACGAGCACGAACACGCGCTCCTCCACGCGCACGACCCCCAGCACCTCGTCCCAGCGCGCGCGTGTGCGCGCACCGCCGGCGACGAGCTCGACGCCGTCGGCATCGACACGGACGCCGGGGCTAGCCGTCGGCTCCGGCTCGCCGTCGATGTCGATCCAGTCGCCCATCGGCCGAGCCTGCGCGCGCTCGCGCCGCCGATCCAGCGGCGCAGGAGCGGTGTCGCGAAGCAGGGACCACGGCGGCGCTTCGTCGCGCGCTCCGACCGTGACCTCGCGATTGCGCCGCCGTGAACGCGCGTCGTCACCCGCGGCGCCGATTTCGCCGAATGCCTTGGCTTTCGCGGGTTGCGACGATGGCACTGGCGTTGCTCAGCGCGCGCCCGCAATGCGCTCCATTTCACTACACCTCGTGTTCGTCACGCTGCTGGCTGGTGCGCTGGCCACCAGCGCCGGCGCGTGCGGTCGCCGCCGCGTCATGTCCCCCCAAGAGCTGCGCCCGGTCACGAGCCTCGTCGCGCAGGGCGGCGGGCCGGCCGCGGTGCGCTCCGCGATCGTGCGCGCGCTGCAGGCGCGGCAGTACGTGGTCGAGATGGAGGCGGGCCAGGACATCGTCGCGAACTACGAGCGCGGGCGTCACTTCCTCCAGGTGACGATCTCGTACGAGCCGACCGCGTTCCACATCACGCCCACCCAGATCGACGGCATGAGCGAGCGGCACTACGACCGCTACGTCACCCAGCTCGAGCGCACGATCCAGGAAGAGCTCGCGCGACCGGAGCGCGACGCGCGCTACGTCGCCGCGCGGCCCGGCGTGGTGGTGATGGGCGGTGGCGTGGGCGGTGGCGTCGTCGTCGGCGGTGGCGTGGTCGGCGGTGGCGTGGTCGGCGGCGGCGTCGTCGTCGCCGCGCCCGGCTACGCGAGCTGCGAGTCGCTGGTCGTCGGCTACGGCCACTCCTCGGGACAGACGATCCACTGCCGCCCGCAGACCGACGTCGTCTGCGCCGACACGCTGCTCTCGATGGGGCACGGCACGACCTCGCTGCTCTTCTGCAACGGCGTCGAGCCCAACTGCGCTCGCCAGTGGCTGCTCTCGGGCGGCTCTCCGGTCGGGCTGAATCGCTGCCGCTACTGATGATGATGCGCGCGGGCGACCGCGCTGCATCGTAGGATCGGCCGGTGGCGGATCCGCGGACCCGGCAGCATCGCGATCGGCTGAGCGTTCCGGTGCGCCGGGTGAGCGTCGCGCTCGTGCGCGGCGGGCCGGCGGCGCGCGTCGAGGGGGAGCGGGTCACGATCGGGAGCGCGAGCGACTGCGACGTGTCGCTGACCGAGCGCACCGTGTCGCGCTACCACGCGGAGATCGCGGCGAGCAGCGAGGGCATCTCGGTGCGCGACCTCGGCTCGACCAACGGTGTCGTGTGCGGAGGCACGAGGATCGTCCTCGGCGTCGTCCCGCCCGGGACGATCCTCGAGCTCGGCGCCGCGGCGATCCGCGTCGACGACGCCGAGCTCGGGAGCGAGCCGCTCGCGCCGGCGCAGGAGCTCGGCGCGCTCGTCGCGCACGCGCCGATCATGCGGCGCCTGCTCGATCGGATCCCGAAGGTCGCCGCGAGCGACGCGTCGGTGCTGATCACCGGCGAGCCCGGCAGCGGCAAGGAGCTCGTCGCGCGGACGATCCACGCGCACGGTCCGCGACGCGCGGGAGCGCTGGTCGTCGTCGACGCCGGCACGCTGTCGGGGGCGCTGGTCGCCAGCGATCTGTTCGGGCACGAGAAGGGCGCGTTCACCGACGCCGACGAGCGGCGCGCCGGCGCGTTCGAGCGCGCGCAGGGCGGGACGCTCCTGCTCGACGACGTGTCGCAGCTGCCGCTCGACGTGCAGCCGATGCTGCTCGGCGCGCTCGAGCGGCGCAGCGCGCGGCGCGTGGGCGGTCAGCTCGAGGTGCCGTACGACGTGCGCGTGATCGCGTGCTCGTCGTGCGATCTGCGGCGCGAGGTCAACGCCGGGCGGTTCCGGCTGGACCTGTACTATCGGCTCGCGGTCGTGCGTCTCGAGGTGCCGGCGCTGCGCGAGCGCCTCGACGATCTACCGGCGCTCGCCGCGCGCTTCGTCGAGGAGCGCGGCGAGGGGCCGTCGCATCCGCTGCTCTCGCCCGAGCGCATGACCGAGCTGGCGGCGCGCGACTGGCCAGGCAACGTGCGCGAGCTGCGGAACGTCATCGACGCCGCGATCATGCTGGACGATCTCGACCTGCTCGGCGAAGACGCGAGCGCACAGCACGCGGGCGCGCCCGAGGCCGAGAGCACCGACGCGCTGATCGAGTCCGGGCTCGCGCTGCCGTACAAGGAAGCGCGCGCGCGCTTCGCCGCCGCGCTCGAGCGCGCGTACCTCGACGACCTGCTGCGACGCGCGAAGGGGAACATCAGCGTCGCCGCGCGCATGGCGGGCCTCGATCGGTCGCAGCTGCGGCAGCTGCTCGCGCGTCATCGGTCTCGCGGCGACGCGTGATCGGGCGGATCGCGCGATCACCACGACGAGCTGGCACCGCCTCCGCCGAACGCCGCCGCCGGACTTGATGACGGTTCCCTCCGCGCAGCCCTCGAAGGTCTCGAGATGCGCTCTAGTGAACGCAATCCGAGCTCAGTGCCGGAAGGTCGCATGGCCAGTCGGCTGAGGCTGATGTCGCTCCTTTGCGCGATGCGCGCTCGGCATTGACCTCCGAGGTCATGGCGCCCCCGCCCCGCCACTGCAGAACACGCGCATGGTTTCCACGAAGAGCACGATGCGACGCTTCGCCTTCCTCGCCGCCCTCTCGAGCCGAGCGCCCCGCCCTTCGATCCGCGCGGTGATGTACGCCGACACGGCCGTGAACCTGGTCTTGATGGCGGGCTCCCTCTTCTTCGCCGCCCCGCTGGCGGCGGCGCTCGAGCACGAGACGACGCAGCCCCTCCTCGTCCTGGCCGCCCTCTTCGGCCTGAGCGCGGCCTGGCATGGGCTCACGGGCCTCAGCGGCAGTCGCGGGGCGGTGAAGGTCATGGTCGGGATGGACGCAGCCGTCGTCGTGACGTGCCTGCTCCTGGCCGTCGTGCTCGACGCCCCCGACGAGCTGCGCGGCCTGCTGGTCCTCGGGGCCGCGCTCGCGCTCACCATGGGCGGGCTCAAGCTGGCCGCGCTGCGGACGCCGCACGACGGCGCTCTGCGGTCGCCAGGCGAGGCTTCCGACCTCGTCCGCCTCACATGAAGCGCCGAACCGCTACGGCGCAACCGCGACCTCGCGCGCCGGGGAGCTGACCGACGTCGGCAAGATGTGGATGCTCGCGTCGGGCTCGAGCGAAGCGCCGAGAAATTCGATCTGGCCGATCGTGCGCGGCGACTCGCAGCAGCGATCGAGCCCGGGACGGTCGGGCATGCCCTCGTCGTCGTACGTCATCACCACGCGCCCTCCGCCGTCGGTGGAGCAGTGATGCCAGACGCCGATGCGCATCCCATCATCCCAGCTGCCCTCGAGCTCGTACTCGCGGCTGACGTCGAACATCGCCGCTACTTCTTCACACGCGCGCGAGCGCCGGCCCGCTTCTCTCGCGCGCGCCGCGCCTCCTCGATGGCTTCGCGGATGCGCTTCGCGCGCGTCTCCGGCTTGGCCGCGTCGTCGATCCGACGCACGAGGTAGCTCTTCCTGCCCGGCGTGATCGCATCGAAGTCGACCGCCGCGCCCTCCTCGCGAAGGGCTGCGGCGAGGTCGTCCGGGATCGCCACGTCCGCGCGGTCGAGCACGGTGACCTGCACCGTCACGCGGTCGCCCACCTCGAGCTTCGCTGCGCGGCGCACCTTGGCGCGCACTCGCAGGTAGTGCTGTCCGCCGCCTGCCGGGAAGAGGCTCGCCTGGAACGGCTGCGAGCCGTTCAAGCGCGCCATCACGAGGACGGCGCGCTTGGTCCCGAGAGCCTCGGTGACGCTCGGTGGAATGGGGATGGCGCAGTAGTCCATCCCCTCGGCCCAGTTCTCGAGCGTCGACTCGAAGGAGAGCTGCATGCCGGCTGTGGGGACTGCGTTCACGGGCGCATCGTACTGGACTGCGGCTCAGCGCACGCCGCGCACCGCCGCTTCGATCGCCGCGACGTCGTTCTTCTGCATCGTCATCATCGCGTCGAACGCGCGCTTCGCGACTTCGCCGCCCTGCGCGAGCGCGTTCCTCGGGACGCCGGTCCGCCGTTGAGCCCGAGGCACGGCACGCCGCACACCGTGAGCTCGACGCTCAGCGCGAAATCATCGGTCGTGCGCGCGGCCGGCGCGAAGCGCACACGCGTGGCATCTCTCGCGGCATGCGTCGGTCGATCCTCCCCGGTCTCGTGCTCGCCGCCGGCTGCGGCGCGAGCTGTCCTCCCGCGCCCGATCATGCGAGCGCCCATCCGGGCGCCGAGCACGCGCACCGTGCGCACGGATCGCAGCACGGGCACGGCGGCTCGGGCGGGCACGGCGGCTCAGGCGGGCACGCGCACGGGCACCACGACTTCTCCGACGTCGAGCGCTTCGAGGCGATGTTCGACGCGCCGGATCGCGACGCGTGGCAGCGCCCCGCCGAGGTCGTCCGACTGCTCGAGGTCGACCGCGACGCCGCCGTCGCCGACCTCGGCACCGGCACCGGCTACTTCCTCCCGTTCCTCTCGATCGCGGTCGGCCTGACCGGCCGCGTCCTCGCGATCGACACCGAGCCCGCGATGATCGAGCACGTCCGCGCGCGCGCCGAACGCGAGGGCCTCCCCAACGTCGAGGCGCGCGTCGTCGACGCCGCGGCGCCCGCGCTCGAGCCCGCCTCGCTCGATCGCATCCTCGTCGTCGACACCTGGCACCACCTCGAGGACCGCGTCGCCTACGCCCGCCGCCTCGCCGACGCCCTCCGCGACCGCGGCACGATCCTCGTCGTCGACTTCACGCCCGAAAGCCCCCACGGTCCTCCGCCCGCGATGCGCGTCTCCGCGGAGACGATCGTGGACGAGCTCACCGCCGCCGGCCTCTCCGCCGAGATCGTCGACGACGAGTCGCTCCCCCACCAGTACGTCGTCCGCGCGACCCGCTGACGCGCGGCACCGGCCGCGATCGCGCTCGGCGCCCGATCGCGCCAGCCACCGACGTTCCCGCGGGAACGCCTGCGGGCCGCGCGCGTCGCCGCCTCAGCGATTCGGCGCGTACGGCGCGTCGATCGTGGGCCGCAGGGATCCGCGCGCGTCGTCGAACGGCGTCTCGTCGACGACGCGCACCGTCCACACCTCGCCGCCCTGCCGCAGCCGAGCAGGCGGTTGCCGCATGCACCGATCGGCCGAGCTGCGCGTACGTGGAGGCCGAGTGTTACTGCGCGTGCCGAGGCTACGGTCGAACCGCCGTCTCCGACGGCGATGAAGCGCCCCAGTGCGTGTGTGTCTGCGCCGGAGGCCCCCGCCGAGCTGCGCCGTCGCGCAAGACCAGTAGCCATATGAAGGAGCAGAAGCTCGGTCGACGTGCGCGACGGTCGTTCACGCCGGAGTTCAAGGGACGCGGTGCGGCTGGTGAGAGCCGGCAAGACGCCGCCGCAGATCGCGAAGGAGCTCGACCTGACGGAGACGGCGCTCCGCGAGTGGGTCAAGAGAGCCGACGCGGATGCGGGCATCGGGACGGGCGCCCGAGGCCCCGCGCGGATCACGGCGCCGACGCGCAGATGCGCGGCAGCGGCAGAGTCACGTCGCGGATGCGAAGCGTCGATCGCAGCTCCGTCCCCCGCACCACGAGCTCGTAGTCGCCCTCGGGCAGCGGCGGCGTCGCGCAGCTCAGAGTGCGCTCGCGGCGGGCGGGACCGCCGCAGTCGGAGCAGCGATCACACCTCTCGCACCCGCACTCGAGGATCGTGGCGTCGATCTCGAGGCGGCCGCCGTCGAGCACGACCGCGCACTGTCCCGGCACGCCGAAGCATCGCGGGCACTCGACGATCAGCTCGATCGCGACGTCACATCGTGAGCGCGACGATCGAGACCGAGCTCGAGGAAGCCGACGGGCGCGGCGCGTTTCTTCTTCCAGCGCGAGGGCGTGCGCCTCGGCGAGATGACGTACTCGCGCGCCGGCCCGCGCTCGTGAATATCGATCACACCGAGGTGCACGAGACGCTCGCTCGGAAGCCCGCACCGTGACCGGCACGCTGCGCATCACGGCGCTCGCGACCGCGTTCCTGCCGCGGATGATCGCGACGTTCCTCCGAGCACGACCTCGATCACGTCGCCGGCGCGATGCGCCCGAGTCCTCGCTGCGCGCTCGCCTGCGCCGCCTCGGCCAGCCGCGATGCTTCGGTAGACGCGCCCGCATGGAGTACGTGGCGACCGTCTTCGATCGCCGAGGCCTCCAGCGCCGCTCCGCGACAAGGGCCTGCCCATCACATCGAGCCCACCGCGAAGCTCCGCTGTTCAGCGGACTCGCGGAGCCGAAGGGGAGGTTGCCGACCCCGCGTTGTTCGTGGTCTCCCCCGTCGAGGGCGCCTGCTCGCTTGGACCCTCGGACCTCCCCGCTGACCGTCCGTCACCGCGCCCGCAGAGTGACGGTCGGCCCGACGTCGAAGAACGAGCGCTCGCGCCGCTCCTCGACACCGCTTCCTTCGCCGAGCCACGTGTCGCCGTCGCTGTAGCCCGTGAGCTCCGAGGGGACGCCGCCTTCCCAGACGCAGTGGGCCAGCGTCGTGCTGGCCGCCACCTCGTCAGGCCTCGGAGCGCCGGCCGGCAACAGCGCGGTGCTCTCGATGGAGCAGCTCAGCACTTGCGCGAAGGGCTGCGTCGTCGAGGGCCCGACGGGCGCCGTCCCAGGCCCCGACCAGTACGCCGTGGCCACGTCGATGTCCACGAAGCGCACGATCAGGCGGCCGTCCGAGCCCACCGCGGCGCTCCCGCGCGCCACGCCCCGCACCGCATGGCCCGTCACGCTCACGCCGCCGCGCGACGGAACGTGCGACGCGATCAGGGAGCGGCTGTTTCCCTCGATCGACAGCATGGCCGCCCCGGCGCGATCGATCGACAGCGAGAGCGTGAGGTCCGCGTCGGCCGATCCGGAGGACATGCCACACACGTGCTCGTTGTGTCGGAGGCTGACCACGCGCAGGGTGCGGGGACCGGCGAGCGACTGCACCGCGCTGCCTGCCTGAGCGCCAGCGGCGACGGCGATCGCCGACGTGCCGGAGAGGACGAGGGCGGTGATCAGGAGAGTGCGTAGCGACATCGGCGAGGCTCGACTCTGCGAGCGTATGACAGCTTGGCTCCGGGGCGTAGGCCCGACGCCTTCGTGGACGACGCAAGGACGCGGACAGAGAGGATCGAGACGCAGATGCCGAGATTCGTCGTTCGTGCCGAAGGTACGGAGTGGGACTCGCTGCGACGCGAGCTCGCGTCGATGGGCGCCGTCGCGGCGGCCGAGCAGGTCGACATGAACGAGCTCGGCAAGTCGCTGGCTCGGACGGTGACCTGCGTGCGCGCGGTGTTCGTGTCCGCCGCGATGCCGAGCGTCCGCATGGACGCGGCCGTGCGGGCGCTCGATCTACGCACGCCGAAGAGCGAGCTCGAGCGCTTCGCGCGTCCGAGCTGAGTCAGCAGGAGTGCTCGCCCCGGAGGGCGCGCACGGGAGCGCGCGCTTCGCGGCCTGCAGGAGTGCTCGCCCCGGAGGGCGCGCACGGGAGCGCGCGCTTCGCGCGTGGACGGAAGCGACCGGAGCGGGCGAGCCGATCATTCGCGCGCGGACGGAAGCGCCCGTAGCGGGCGAGCCGATTTTTAGACAGCCTTTGAGTCAGCAGGAGTGCTGTGGCCGCGCGAGCCCGCGTGCGTACGTAAGACAGCGAGATGCGCTGGGTGTTCGCGCTCGTCGTCGCGGTGCACGGGGTGATCCACCTCATGGGCTTCGCGAAGGCGTTCGGGCTCGCGGCGCTCCCGCAGCTCACGCTGCCGATCTCGCGCCCGATGGGCGTGCTCTGGCTCATCGCCGCAGCGCTCACGCTCGCGAGCGCAGTGCTCGTGTTCGCGTGGCCGCGCGGCTGGTGGGCGGTCGGCGGCGTCGCGGTGGTGGTGTCGCAGCTCGTCATCGTCTCCTCTTGGAGCGATGCGAAGGCGGGAACGATCGCGAACGTGATCTTGCTGCTCGGCGTCGTCTACGGGCTGCTCACGCGCGGACCGACGAGCTTTCGCGCGGAGTACGAGCACGATGCGAGCGCGGCCCGCTCGATCGCGTCCACCTCGCCGATCACCGAGGCCGACCTCGCGCGGCTGCCGCCTCCCGTGCAGCAGTACTTGCGCGTGACCGGCGCGCTGGGGCAGCCGCGCGTCGAGCGCTATCGCGCGCGCTTTCGCGGACGGATCCGCAGCGGCCCCGACGCGGCTTGGATGCCCTTCGAGGCGGACCAGCAGAGCGTCGTCGATCCACCGACGCGTCTGTTCCTGATGGACGCGACGATGTACGGCCTCCCGGTCCAGGCGTTCCATCGCTACGTCGGCCCGTCGGCGACGATGCGGGTGAAGCTCGCGGGCATCGTGCCGATCGTCGAGGCGAGCGGGCCGGTGATGGACGAGTCGGAGACGGTCACGCTGTTCAACGACATGTGCGTGCTCGCGCCGGGCTCTCTGCTCGAGCCGAGCATCGCGTGGGAGGCGGTCGACGCGAGCACCGCGCGCGCTCGGTTCACGAACGGCGCGCACACGATCTCGGCGACGCTGTCGTTCGACGACGAGGGCTTCCTGACGAGCTTCGTGTCGGACGATCGATCGCGCGCGTCGGCCGACGGCCGCAGCTTCACACGACAGCGATGGTCGACACCGCTGCGCGAGCCTCGCCTCTACGGGGCGGTTCGACTGGCATCGCGAGGCGATGCCCGATGGCATGCCCCCGACGGAGAGCTCGTCTACGTCGAGCTCGAGGTGCTCGAGATCGACTACGGCGCGCCGTGAGTGAGGATCCAGCGCGGTGATCCGTGATGCCACCGACCGTCGGTCCGAACCGCGGACGCGCGACCGAGCGGATCACGCGCCTCTGCGAGCGACGCGCCATCGACCCCGACCTCACCGACACCGAGCGCTCCCTCTGCGCCGCGTTCGCCCGCTCCGCTGCCAGGCACGGCGCCATCGCGCACGCACCCGACGACTCCGAGCCCGACCACGCTCTGCGCCTCGAGGCATCGACGGGTTCGATCTCGGAGCTGAAGACCCCATGGAGAGACGGCACTCGCTGGCTCGCCGGAGCACGACGACATCGGCCCGCGCTCCAGCAACCCACCTTCTGCGCTGTCATGAAGCACGGGCTCGGGCTGGACGTGCTCGCTTGCCCCTGCGGCGCCCGCATGAAGTACATGGCGACCGTCTTCGATTTCCGAGGCCTGCCGGCGAGGTTCGCCGTCGCTCGACTCAAAGGCTGTCTAAGAATCGGCGTGCGCGACGACGCGCGACGCGAGCGTGATCGCGAGCATCGTCGTGCGATGGGCGCGCGTGCGAGCGGACGTCGTGTGTGCGGCCGCGGGTGGCGCACCACGCCGCGCACTGCGATGAGCCCCCGGTGACATCGCCCGCGCCGCTCCGCCTCGTGATCGACACCAACGTCGTGGTCGCCGCGCTGCTGCACCCGGGCCGCACACCCGATCTGGTGCTCGAGTCACTGCGTGCTCGTGCCGCGACGATCCTCGTCGATTCGCGGATCGAGGCGGAGTACCGCGCGGTGCTTTCGCGCGCGAAGTTCGCGGCGCTCCCTCTGGCGCGCCGTTCGACGATGCTCGCGGCGCTGCTCGACCGTGCCGAGCGCGTCGCTTGCGCGCCGTTCGCGCACGCGATGATCGACGACGACGATCGCGCGTTCGTCGAGGTCGCGCGCTCGGGCCGTGCCGACGCGCTGATCACCGGGAATGCGAAGCACTTCCCGATCGAGCTCGGCGTGACGGTGCTCTCACCGGCCGCCCTCCTCGCGCGCCTCGAGCGACTCTGAGGCGGTCAGCCGATCTGCGCGCGCACGAAGTCCTCGTACGCGTCCTTCATCGGCAGCTCGAGGTCGATCCGCAGCTTCCGGCGCGTCGACGTGACCACGGCGTCGGTGCGTGGATCGTGGCCTTCCTCTTCGATCGTCTCCCAGTACGCGCCGATTCCGCGCTTCTGCCACGAGGGAAGGTCGTTGAACTGGATGCCGTTCTGGAAGAGGAGCTCGTTCCGGCCTGCGACCGACACGCCATCGAGCCGTCGGGTCGCCGCCGCGTCGTCGAGGCCCTGACGCCGCAGCAGCCAATAGCAATGGCCGTTCAGCGCGTTGCGGTGCGCGTCCTCGTGTCGCCACCGGAAGTAGTCGACGACGTCGTCGTCCGTCGGCAGCTGCGAGACGCGCGCATCGAATGCGCCGATCGCGCCGAGGCGCAGCGAGAACGCAGCGCTCGCTTCGCCCGCGAGGACCGACACGTACTTGCGCAGCTTGCGGCCGAAGAGGCTCTCGTTGCGCCGGAAGAGCAGCGAGATCTCGTCGCTCTGCGTGTAGCCGTACGTCGCGGCGAAGCCACACGTCATCAGCCGCTCGAGCGCAGCGAGCATGCACTCGCGGAATCGCTCGTCGTACGGAGCCTCGAACGAATGCGCGACCCGCGTCAGGTGCGAGAACGATCGCCCGTCGATCCGCGCGACCATGTACACGCCCGGGAGCACGCAGTGGTCGTGCGCCGTCTCGAAGACGCGCATCCGGCGATCGAGCTGCTCGAATTTCATGGGGCCTCGGGGCGCGTCACGCGGGCGGATATCACGAAGCAACGTTCGCTGCATCTGCACTCGCCCGTCGACCCGCCGACGTGAACGGTCCTGCACGGGGAGCGCGACTCCGGGCGCGCACCGCGCTGGCGCTTCACCGCGCGCGCGTCTTCGCAGGGATCTTCTTCGCAGCGCTCTTCTTCGCGGGGCTCTTCTTCGCAGCGCTCTTCTTCGCAGCGCTCTTCTTCGCAGCGCTCTTCTTCGCCGCGGGCCCAACGAGGTGCGTGTGCTCGGAGAACCGCTTCGCCGCGACTTTCGGGGCCATCAGAAAGATGCCGTCGTGCGGCCCAGTCTCGTAGGGGTCGCCGTAGTCGTCGTAGGCGAGCTGCCCTGGACGCTCGACCAGCACCACGATCGCGTCGCCTCCGAAGTCCGCGAGCCAGCCCGCGCTCGGTGCGCGCAGGGTCGTGTTCCGCGCCTGGTGCATGGGCTTCCCGAGCGCGGCGATCGAGGCACGGCGCAGCGCTCCCGAAGGAAGGCCCAGCACCTCGACGAGCCACTCGCCGACCGGCGTACGACGCACGAACACGCGGTCGCCATCGAGCGTGATCGCGCGGTAGCCGAGGCTCGCGGCGACGCGGTCGTAGTCCTTCCGCGTGCTCGTCACGCCGAGGCCGAGCGACGTCTTCGTCCTCCGCAGCGCAGTCAGTATCGCGTCGAGCGCATTCGCCATCGGGTGGAAGGTGCGGCGATCCCGAAGGCCGATCAAGACGCGACGAAGCGAAGCTCGTTCGGTGATCCCTCGGGCGCGCAGCGCGTCCGTGGGCTGCGTGCCCAGCGGCCTTCGCAGCGGGCTGCGTCTTCGCCTGCGACTGCATGGTGTCGTCCTTCACGGGCTTGCCTTGCGCCTGCCGAGGACCGCGCCGATCGGGAGCGCGAAGCAACTGAGCGAGCCTACGAGATCGCGGCAGCGAGCGGAGCGGAGCGCCGTGGTGACAACCGCTCGGTTCCGAGCGACTCTCTGTGACCGCCAGGAAAACCGATGGATCGCTTTCACGTCTCGTCGTCGGCTCACCATGCGAGACCTTCGCGCGAGCCGCTCGCTGATGGCTGACCCCATTGCCCAGAGCCGCTTCCGTACGAAGGGGCTCACGTATCGCGCGATCGTCGCGCACGCGGAGCGATCGATCCGCGGTGGGATGGGCACGCTGCGGAGCACGCTCGACGGGCCGCTCGCGACGTTCTGCGAGCAGCCATTCCTGGCAGGGAGCTGGTACGACTTTCTTCCCGTCGTGCCGCTCTCGACGCGCGCTGCGGAGCTCGCGGGGATCGAGCTCGATTCGTGGCTCCGCGCGGCGTCGCGCGCCGCCGCGGAAGAGCAGGCGCACGGGCTCTATCGCTTCCTCCTCTCGTTCGCGTCGGCCGAGAGCATCGCGCTCTGGATACCGCAGCTGACTGCGCGCTACTTCGACTTCGGATCGATTCACTGCGAGAAGGTCGGGCCCGGGCACGTGCGCATGCGCCGCGAGGGAACTCCGGCGGTCTGCGTTCCTTGGTACCGCGTCGTCGCGCCCGAGTACGTGCTCGCGGCGATCGACCTCTCTCGGAAGACGCGCCACTCGGCGGAGATCACATCGACCATCGCGGCGAACCGGAGAGACCCGGCGAGCGGGCTCGACATCGTGACGATCGACTTCGATTGCAGGATCGTCCGCTGAGCACCTCGCGTCCTTCAGCGCCCACCTTCACGGCGGAGCGACCAACCTCTCTTCGCGCGTGTGTGCACACGCCGAACATGCTCGGCGCGTACGTCAGCATCCCACGCCGGAGCCCGCGCCGCTCGTAGTCACCGGGCAGCACGTACCGCGCGATCCGCTCGTGGTCGGTGTCGGCCGGATCGAGGGTCTGCTTGATCGCGCGCTGATTCCGCCGTCGTAGCGGTAGCGCTGGAGAATGCCGAGTGAACGATCCGCGTTCGGACTGTGGGAGCAGCGTGGCGCCCGCGAGCGCGCCGCGGGCCAAGAGTCGCCGACGATGCAGCACGAGAAGTCGATGCGAGCGATGGCGACGCTGGTGGTGGCGAGTCTCGCGGGGTGCGGAGCGGTCCAGTAGGGGTGAGCGGGTGCGACCATCGCGCGGTCTACGTGGAGACCGACTCGGGCTGGACCCTGGACAGCAGCGCAGAGGGCGGCGCGACGTCGTGACTGGGCTGGACGTGCTCGCTTGCCCCCGCGGCGCCCGCATGAAGCACGTGGCGACCGTCTTCGATCGCCGCGGGCTTCGGACTACGTCCGAGCGAGCACAGGCCTCGCGGTCACGCGGACCATCGAGGGCGAGGGCGTGGACCGTCCGAGGGCGGAAGGAGCCTAATCGACCGACCGCTCCACCAGCGCCCGGATCGCGGCCGGGTCGAACGGCTTGTCGAAGCGCGGGTTCGGCACGCGGTCGAGGAAGCCCTGCGCCGCCGCCGTGAACGCCCCTCCGGTGATGAAGACCACCCGCTCCGCGACCCGCGGCCGGCGCCGCTGCAGCTCGTCGTAGAGCTCCATCCCCGACATGCCGGGCATCATCAGATCGGAGAGGATCACGTCGAAGTGAACGCCCGAGAGGACGAGCTCGAGCGCCTTCCGGGCCTCCGTCATCAAGGTGACGTCGTGGTCGCGCAGCACGCGCCGGAGGCTGATCCCGATCGCGGCTTCGTCGTCCACGACCAGGACCGCGGCCGCGCGGCGGGTCGGCGCGACCTCGCTCGGGCTCGCGCCGATCGCCTCTCCGCGGACCGCGCCTCGCCCCGGAGGCAGGGTCACGCGGAGGGTCGCTCCGCCTCCGCGGCGGTTGCGTGCGGAGATCTGCCCGCCCCACCCGACGACGACGTTGTGGCACACCGACAGCCCGAGGCCGGTCCCCACCCCGACCGGCTTGGTCGTGAAGAACGGATCGAAGATCCGGTCGATCACCTCCGGCGCGATGCCCGGCCCGGTGTCGTGGATCTCGATCACCGCCCAGCCCTCCGCGTCGGTCGAGGTCACGACGCGGATCTCGTGCGCGTGGGCGTCGCCCTCGGGGATGGCCTGGATCGCGTTGACGAGCAGGTTGATGAACACCTGCCCCAGGCGCGAGTCGTCCGCCTCGACCGGTGGCGTGCGCCGGAGGTCCGTCACGAGGCGGGCGCGGTGGCGCAGCTCGTTGTGCACGATGCCGAGCGCGCGCTTCAGGATGGGCTCGAGCGCGACCACCGCGCGGCGTTCTTCGTCCGTGCGCGAGAAGGTCTTCAGCCCGCCGACGATCGTGCGGATGCGTTCGGCGCCCTGCCGGGCTTCCTCGATCATGCCCACGCACTCGGACAGGCGCGGAGAAGACGCGTCGTCGTCCATCGCCCGGAGCTCCTCGGCGATCAGGTCGAGGTTCACCATCACATAGGCGAGCGGGTTGTTGATCTCGTGGGCGGCGCCGGCCGCCAGCGTGCCCACGGACGCCATCCGATCGGCGATCATGAGCTGCTGCTGCAGCGTGCGCTGGCGCTCCCTGGCCTGCTGCTCGGCGGTCATGTCGCGGAAGACGATCACGGCGCCGCTCACGTCGCCGTTGGGCCCCCTGATCGGCGCACGGCTGTAGGCGATGGGCCGCTCTGCGCGGTCGCGGGCGACGAGCCGTGAGTGCTCCGCGCCCTCGGCGAGGATGCTCTGTTGGAGCGTCTGCTCGACGGGCGCGTGCGCCGCGCCATCGGCGCGGGCTCGTCCGAGCTCGAACACCTCGTCGAGGGGACGGCCGACCGCCTCGGCCGCGGACCAACCAGTGAGCTCCTCCGCGACCGGGTTGAGCCGGACGATCGCGCCGGCCGGATCGATCGAGATGACGCCGTCGCCGATGCTGTCCAGCGTAGCCCGCAGGCTGTCCGTCAGCTCGCGCAGCGCGCGCTCCGCTTCCATCTCCGCGGTGACGTCCCGCGCGATGGCGTACACGAGCGAGCGCTCGACGGCGGCGACCGACTTCCACTCGAACCAGCGGTACGTGCCGTCCTCGCAGCGATAGCGATTGCGCCAGTTGGAGAGCGGCACTCCCTCCTTCACGCCGCGCCGCCCCGCGAGGGTGGCCTCGCGGTCGTCCGGGTGCACGAACTCGATCAGCGGACGCGCCATCATTTCTTGCGGAGTCCACCCGAGGGTCCGGGTCCACGACGGGTTGAGCCGCTTCCAGTACCCGTCGAACCCCGCGACGCAGAGGTGGTCGAGCGACATCTCGAAGAACTCCGCGTGACCGAAGGCGTCGTCGCCCGAGATGTCCTCGACGTCGAGCCCGCTCCAGACGTAGCCGGCGGGGCCGTCGGGCCCGTCGTGCGACGCCCCGCGCAGGAGCACCGCGCGGTACGCGCCGTCGTGGCGGCGGAGCCGAAGCCTTGCCTCGAACGGCTCCCCGCGCGCGGAGGTGGCGAGGTAGAGCGCAAGGTACGGCTCGCGATCGTCGGGGTGGACGATCGCGCGCCAGCCGTCGCCGAGCTCCTCGTCGAGCGTGCGACCGGTGAAGGCGAGCCACGCCGGGTTGACGTACTCGCACGAGCCGTCGGGGCCCGCGCAGAAGATCATCGCCGGCGCGGTCTCGAGGATGGATCGGGAGAGGTCTTCGTTCGATCCAGCGTCTCGCACGGCCGGGGCTCCTTCCGGTCGTGCCGATATATAGGGCCGCCATCCCCTTCCCGCCACGAGCTCCCCCGCGGGCGCCGCCCGCGCGCCGCGGTGGCCTGCGCGCCATCCCTCGATCGCGAGCTCGCTCGACCATCACGAGCCCGTCTCCACGAAGCGAAAGCAGCGCTCTCAGGCGCGAGGCTCGTCGGCTGCCGCATAGAGCTCGCGCGCGTCGAGCCGCGCGCCGATCGATGCGAGATCCGCGACGTCGCCTTCGCGCGACACGGTGGAGCCGAACTCCCCGTTCTCGCCACGCGTCCAGACCTCGATGCTGCGCTCGCGATGCGAGACGAGGACGTACTGCCGGAGAGACGGCAGCTGCTTGTAGTGCTCGAACTTGTCCCCGCGATCGTACTCCTCGGTGCTTCGGCTGAGGACCTCCACGATCAACGTCGGATTGTTGATCGCCTGCGGGTCCTTCGCGTCACGCTCGCGCGGGCCGCAGACGACGGTGACGTCCGGATACGTCGCGAGCCCGGTCGCGGGCACACGCACCCGCAGATCGGAGTCGTGCGCACGAAAGCGGCCTGCTCGCAGCGCCGGGAACAGCAGTCCGATCACGGCAGCCGCGAGCGCTGCGTGCTCGGGCGTCCCGCCCGCCATCGCGTAGATCTGGCCCTCGAGGTACTCGTGCTTCACGTTGCTCGAGTCTTCGAGCGCGAGGTACTCGGCGTACGTGTGACGGATACCGTGCGCAGGCGAGGCCATGACCCTCGCAGTATCGCGCACTCGACCGGCGATGCCGATCCGGGCGCACGGAGCCCGCGACATGGCCGACGGCACCAACCCGTCGGGCAGTGCGTCGAGAGGCGCCGCCGATGCCCGTGAGGACCCGAGCCGACACACCGCGACCGCGAGCGCCACGATCGCGAGGGCGTTGTGCTTCCGCGCGCCGGCGGCGGGGCGCGCGGTCGGACCGGTCGGCTGCTGACGGCCCCTCCACGCGAGCTCGTGCGGCGAGCCACCGCCTGCGGTTCCTCCCCGCGCAACCTCGGCGTCGCGACATCGATGACGGCCGACCACCCGCTGGCTGGTCCAGCGCCTTTCGCACGAGGCCCTTCCGATGAATCAGACGCATCCCCGTTTCGGCGCGCTCGCCTCCGTCCACCGCCCCGAGCCGCGCTCCGACGCGCGCACGATCGGCGTCGCTCTCTTCGCCGTCTTGTTCGGCCTGATCGGCGTGATCGGCGTCGTGAGCGCGCTGTTGCATGCGAGCTGGGGCGACGCGCTCTTCTACGCCTCGTACCCGGTGATCTCATGCGCCGTGATCGGCGTGCTGGTCTGGCTCGCGCGCCTGCGCTCGAAGTGCGCGACGACGTTCTACGCGCATGGGCTCACGCACCAGGGCATGTTCCGCGCGCGAGAGATCGCGTTCGACGAGATCCGCATGACCGAGATCACCCGCGGCGGCGGCACCGGAGACAGCCTCCTGATCGTGCTCCGCCGCGGAGGCGAGATCTGCATCTCGCATCTCGACGACGCCGCGCCCCTCGCTCGTTTCCTCGGAGACGCCCGCCGCGCCAGCTGATCGCCCCGAGAGCTCGCCAGAGCGCATGGCGAAGGTGGTGCGCGGGGCCCGTCGCGCGACAGCCCTGCGACGGACTCTGGCCGGCCGCGCGCAGAAGACGGTGGTCCTGCGCCGCCTGCCACGCGTCGGCGCGAAACGACGGGCCCATGAGCACACGGTTTCGGTAGCCCGCATGACGTCGAACAAGAACCGTCGGCGAGAGCACGTCCTCTTGGCGATCTCGGAGCGTTCCATTCGGCACGCGCAGCTTCGAGCCGATGAAGCGCTTCGTCACCGCGCCATCCTCGAACCGCGAAGCTCCGCTGTTCAGTGCGCTCGCGGAGCCGAAGGGGAGGTTGCCGACCTTGTCTTGTTCGTACTACGCCACTCTCGCGGCGACGCGTGATGGGGCCGATGGCGCGATCACCACGACGAGCTGGCGCCCCCTCCGCCGAACCCGCCTCCTCCGCCGGAGTACGACGACGAGCTCGAAGGCGACGAGCTCGAAGACGACGCGCTCGAAGACGAGTAGGACGAAGACGACGAGCTCCAAGACGAGTTGGACGAAGAGGAGTACGACGAGCGCGACGAGCTGCCGCGGCGGTCCGACGGAGCGCCGGTCATGAACGGCAGCAACACGAGGCCACCTGCGAATGCGATCGCGGACAGTGACAGCGCGTCCATGCTGCCGAGGTACGCGCCCGCGAGCCCCATGATCGCGAGCGTGACGAGCGCCATCACGACTCCGAACGTCACCCATCGCGCGACGGCGTGCGGCAGCCGCTCCGTGCGCCGATCGAGCGGCGACCCCACCGCGAACAACACCGCGGCGCTCGCGAGGAACGCGAACGGCTCGTCGGTGACCGGACCTGCGAGGTCGGCATAGAGCCACGCGAGCGCGGCGCTGATCACGACGAGCGCCCCCGCGAGCCCGGCCCACGCGCGTCGAGAGGGGCGCTTCTTCCGGCGCGCGATCACGAAGCCGAGCAGGCAGACCAGCGCCAGCCCCGCGAACGGCGCGCCCGCCCACACCCCCGCGGCGGGTCGCGCGAGCAGTCCACCGTCGAGCACGCTCCCGTGTGTGCGCGGGAGCTCTCGCGCGACCGCCTCGATCGCGCCTCCGATCGCGGCGCCCGGATCCCCGGCCCGCAGATCCTCGCGCATGCCGTCGACGACGAGCTGCGCCTCGCCGTCGGTGACGAGCTCCTCGAGGCCGTAGCCGACCTCGAGGCGCATCCGTCGATCGTTCATCGCCATCGTCAGCAGGAGCCCGTCGTCGCGGTCGGCCGCGCCACCTCTCCACGCCTCCGCGGCGCGCATCGAGTAGTCGTCGATCGGCTCACCGTCGGTCGTCGCCACCAGCAGGACGGCCATCTGCACGCCCGTCCGCTCACGCAACAGCAACAGGTGCGCGGAGAGCCGCTCGATCTCCTCGGCCGAGAGCAGGCCGACCCGATCGACGACCGGGCGATCGATCGCTGGCACCTCGGTTCCGACTGCGCCCTCGATCACGCCGCCGACGGGGCTCGGCGCCGCGCGCTCGCAGCCCGCGACCGCGAGCGCCGACCAGACGATCCAGCCCCACACCGCGCTCCGCGCGAGCCGCCCCCGAGTCATTCGTCGATGCTCTTCGATTCTCGCCGCGGCCGCTATGCTTCGCGGATGGAGCGTCGTGGGGCCCTCGCGGTCGCGGTGATCGGGGGCGTGGTCGTGCTCGTCGCGCTGTTCGCGTGGTGGCGCGACGGCGATCGCACCGGTGCAGACACGCGCGCGCCCGAGCTCGCGGGCTCGGAGCGCCACGCGGGTGTCGATCAGGAGGGGACCGCCG
>JALYRN010000448.1 GCA_030855295.1 Myxococcota bacterium
GCGTAGGGGAGGGGATCGGGGTGGCGCAGCTCGGCGGACGCCGCGGCCAGCGCCGCCGCGACCTCGGGGCGGTCCTCGTGCTGCAGGGTCTCGGGGAAGGTGAGGGCGACCGCGTCGATCTCCTCGAGGGCGGGGCGCGCATCATCGGTGGTCCGCGGCGGCGCCTCCGCCGGTGCGAGGCCGGACGCACGATCGAGACGCGCGAGCGGATCCGAGTCCACCCCCGTGTCCTCGGCGCTGCCGGCGCCGACCTGGAGGCAGAGCGCCAGGATGACGAAGGCGGTGGTCAGACCCGCCAGGACGAGGAGCGCGATCCGCCGGCCGGTGCCGTCGGCGCCCTCGTCGCGCTCTCGCATCCGCTCGAGATCTCGCATCGCGCTGTCCATCGTCGCCTCCAAGCCTACGTGTAGATCGATGTAGGCGATGTCGGACACGGTGGTCAAAAAAGCGCGTCAGCGGGGGGGCACCGCACGCGAGAGCGGAGAGCTGGTATCGGTCCCGACGCGCTGCCAGATCGTGATCGTCTCACCGATGCTCGCGCCGATCCGGGCGGTGAAATTCCCGAGCTCGTCGCACACCACGATCACGCCGAGCTCGCGCTCTTCGTTGAAGATCATCACGACCGCGCCGTCCTGGCCCATCCCCTCGACCGTCACGATGCCCTCGGGATCAGGCGTCGTGACGAGCGCCGAGGGCGGCGGGAGCGGCAGCGTCGGCGCGGCGCAGGCCGGCAGGAAGCCGACGAGCGGCAGCCCGAGCGCGAACATCAGCAGGGCGGCGCCGACGAGGCGCATCGTGCGATCGAGGATCGTGCGATCGGGCGTCGTGCGGTCGGTCATCGTGCGGTTGCGTCGCATCCGGGGCTCTTCGTTTCCAATGCAGCAACGCGGGTGCCACCGCCAGCAGCGCTGGAATCGTAGCGGATCCGGGGCCGACCGCGGGGCCCGCCGTCAACGCGGTTGGCACCTCTCTCGCGCGTACGCGCGCGTGGGCGTTCGCGCGTGTACGCGCGCATGCGAGCCATGAGGCGTCGTGGTAGCGTGCGCGCCGCTTCTTCCAGAGCTTCTGCGAGAGAGCGGAGAGACCACCTTCATGGCCAACGCCAGCCAGACGATCCCCCACTCGATCGACGACGAGATGCGCGCCTCGTACGTCGCGTATGCGATGAGCGTCATCGTCGGGCGAGCGATCCCCGACGTGCGCGACGGGCTCAAGCCCGTGCATCGCCGGGTGATGTACTCGATGCACGAGCAAGGCATCCGTGCCGGCAGCGCGCCGAAGAAGAGCGCGCGCGTCGTCGGTGACGTGCTCGGCCGGTACCACCCGCACGGCGACGCGTCGGTCTACGACGCCCTGGTCCGCATGGCCCAGGACTTCGCGATGCGGTACCCGCTGATCGACGGCCAGGGCAACTTCGGCAGCGTCGACGGCGATCCCGCCGCCGCGATGCGATACACGGAGTGCCGGCTCGCGCGCATCTCGACCGACATCCTCGCCGACATCGACAAGGAGACGGTCGACTGGCGTCCGAACTACGACGACCAGGAGCTCGAGCCGACGGTGCTGCCGTCGCGCGTGCCGAACCTGCTGATCAACGGCTCGTCGGGCATCGCGGTCGGCATGGCGACCAACGTCCCGCCGCACAACCTGCGCGAGATCGTCGACGCGACGATCCGCATCATCCGCTTGCCCGAGATCACCATCGACGAGCTGATGGTGAGCGACGAGGCGAACGGCTTCCTCGGCGTGCGCGGGCCCGACTTCCCGACGGCAGGGTTCATCTACGGCACCAGCGGCATCCGGCAGGCGCTGCACACCGGGCGCGGCCGCGTCGTGATGCGCGCGCGCGCCGAGATCGAGCCGATGAAGGGCTCGGGCACGCGCGGCAGCGATCGCGAGATGATCGTCGTCACCGAGCTGCCGTACCAGGTCAACAAGGCCGAGCTGCTCAAGAAGATCGCCGAGCTCGTGCGCGAGAAGCGCATCGAGGGCATCAGCGATCTGCGCGACGAGAGCGATCGCGACGGCATGCGGATGGTGATCGAGCTCAAGCGCGACGCGCCCGGGCAGATCGTGCTGAACCAGCTCTATCAGCAGACCCAGCTGCAGAGCACGTTCGGCGTCAACACGCTCGCGATCGTCAACGGGCAGCCGCAGGTGCTGAACCTGAAGAGCGCGCTGCAGCACTTCATCGCGCACCGCCGCGAGATCGTCACGCGCCGCACTCGGTTCGATCTCCGCAAGGCCAGGGAGCAGCGCGAGCTGGTCGAGGGCCTCGGGATGGCGACCACCGAGGTCGATCTCGTGATCCGTACGATCCGCGCGTCGAAGGATCAGGACGAGGCCCGCGAGGCGCTGATGAAGCTGCCGCTGCAGGGCCTCGAGGAGTTCGTGCGCCGCGCGGGCCGCCCCGAGGAAGAGATCGCGAAGGCGAAGGCGAAGGGCGACTACTTCCTGAGCGAGCGCCAGGCCAAGGCGATCCTCGACATGCGCCTGGCGCGCCTGACCGGCCTCGAGCGCGAGAAGCTCGCGGCCGAGTACGGCGAGCTCTGCGATCTGATCGCGCACCTCGAGGGGATCCTCGGCAGCGAGGAGAAGCTGCTCGACGTGATCGTCGCCGAGCTCCGCGAGGTCCGCGAGAAGTACGGCGACGATCGCCGCACCGAGATCGTCGCGGCCGAGGGCGACATCTCGATCGAGGATCTGATCGCGAACGAGCCGATGGCCGTCACGGTCACGCACGGCGGCTATCTCAAGCGCGTGCCGCTGACCGACTACCGCGCACAGGGGCGCGGCGGGAAGGGCTCGCGCGCGGCCGAGCTGCGCGAAGAGGACTTCGTCGTGTCGCTCTTCGTCGCGAACGCGCACTCGGACCTGCTCTTCCTCAGCGACAAGGGGAAGGTCTACACCAAGAAGGTCTACGAGATCCCGCTGGCATCGCGGCAGTCGCGCGGGCGCCACGTCAACAACATGCTCGCGATCGATCCGCAGGGAGAGCGCGTCGCGGCGATCGTGCCGGTCGAGAAGTTCGACGAGGAGCACTTCCTGCTGACGTGCACGCGCGACGGCACGGTGAAGCGCACCGCGCTCAGCGCGTACGGCAACATCCGTCAGACCGGCATCATCGGCGTGCAGATCGAGGACGGCGATCAGCTGCTCGGCGCGCGGATCGTCGACGAGACCTGCGAGGTGCTGATCGGCACCGCGAAGGGCATGTCGATCCGCTTCACCGTGGGCGACGTGCGCCCGACCGGGCGCGACACCCGTGGCGTGCGCGGCATCGATCTGCGCGACGGCGATCGCGTGATCGGCATGGACGTGCTCGAGGACGAGTCGAAGCAGGTCCTCGCGATCAGCGCGAACGGCTACGGCAAGCGCACGCCGCTCAAGGACCCCGAGGGCAACTCCACCTGGCGCACGCAGAACCGCGGCGGGCTCGGGATCATCGCGATGGAGACGAGCGACCGCAACGGCGAGCTGGTCGCGCTTCGCGTGGTCAGCCCCGACGAGCAGGTGATGGTGATCACGAACGGCGGGCAGATCATCCGCACGCGCGTCAGCGAGATCCGCGAGGCCGGCCGCAACACGCAGGGCGTCCGCATCATCCGGGTGTCGGGCGACGAGCGCGTCGTCGACGTCGAGCCGGTCGCCGAGCCCGACGAGATCGAAGGAGAGCCGCTGACGCCGATCGTCGACTCGATGCCGCCGCCGGAGGACGGCGGTGGGGGCGAGACGACGGCGTGAGCGAGTCGCTCTACGCCGACTACGTCGCCGAGCTGCAGCGGGAATTCCCCGGGCTGCGCGTGGTCTCGAAGCGAGGGGATCGCCTCTCGCTCGTGATCGATCGACTGCTGAAGATCATCACGCTCGGGGGGCAGTCGGCCTATCTCACGCGGTACACGACGGTGATGGCGCGCACGATCTACGTGCCGTTCGACTGGGAGCGGCGCGATCCGCGCGAGCGCTACGTCACGATGCGGCACGAGGCCGTGCACCTCCGACAGAGCCGGCGCTACGGGCTCGTGCTGATGAGCTTTCTCTACGGCGTGCCGTTCTTCCCGCTCGGGCTCGCGTACGGGCGCGCGCGCATCGAGTGGGAGGCGTACGCCGAGACGTTCCGCGCGGTGGCCGAGGTGTTCGGCCCGGCGCGTGCGCGCGAGCCCGAGCTGCGCGCGCACGTCGTCCGGCAGTTCACGAGCCCGGCGTACGGCTGGATGTGGCCCTTCCCACGGCAGGTGAACGGCTGGATCGACGAGGTTCTCGCGACCATCCCGACGGCCTGATCAGCTAGACTCCGCTCCTCTGATTCGGACCGCCGAGCGGTCCGCACGCGAAGTTTCGGTCCATGGCGTCTCCGGTTCTCGGCATCGATCTCGGCACCACCAACAGCGTCGTCGCCGTCGCGGAGGGCGCGCGCGCGCAGGTGCTGATGGACCCCGAGGGCAACCGGCTGATCCCGTCGGTGGTCTCGTTCCATCCCGCGGGTGACGTGCTGGTCGGGTATCCGGCGCGCGAGCGGCGCTTGCTCGACGCGAAGAACACGGTCTATTCGATCAAGCGCCTGATCGGACGCTCGTTCCTCAGTCCCGAGGTGCAGCGCGCGCAGGAGCGCTTCCCGTTCGTGCTCGGCGAGGCGCCCAACAAGGGCGTGCTGGTGCAGGCGCGCGGCGAGACGTACACGCTGCCCGAGATCAGCGCGTTCGTGCTGCGCGAGGTGCGGCGCATCGCGGAGCAGGCGCTCGGCAGCGACTGCACGCGCGCCGTGGTCACGGTGCCCGCGAACTTCACCGAGCTGCAGCGCAGCGCGACCAAGGCCGCCGGGAAGATCGCGGGGCTCGAGGTGCTGCGCATCCTGAACGAGCCCACTGCGGCCGCGCTCGCGTACGGCTACGGGAAGGGATCGCGCGAGCGCATCGCGGTCTACGACATGGGCGGCGGCACGTTCGACGTGACGATTCTCGAGCTCGCGGGCGACGTGTTCGAGGTGATGTCGACGGCGGGCGACACCTTCCTGGGCGGCGACGACGTCGACGTGATGGTCGCCGAGAAGATGGCGGACGCGTTCCTCGCGCACCATCGCTTCGATCCTCGCCAGGATCCGCAGGCGTACGAGCGGCTGCGCGCCGCGGCGGAGTGGAGCAAGTGTCAGCTCTCCGGCGAGGACGAGGTGCACCTGCGCGTCGAGGAGCTCGCGTACGGCGACGGCGGCGTGTCGCTCGATCTCACGTTCGGCCTCTCGCGCCAGGCGCTCGACGCGATGGTGCACCCGCTGATCGCGCGCACCTTCGACGTCTGCGAGGAGGCGATGAAGATCGCCGGCATCCGCCCGACGCAGCTCGACAACGTGATCCTCGTCGGCGGCAGCACGCGCATGCCGATCGTGCGGCGCATGGTCGCCGAGTACTTCGGCCGCGAGCCGCTCGGCACGATCGATCCCGATCTCGTCGTCGCGCAGGGCGCGGCGCTGCAGGGCTGGGCGCTGCGCGGGACGACGGCCTCGGCGCCTCCGCCTGCGGCGCTGGGGAAGGTCGCGCTCAAGCGGGTCACGCAGACCGAGCTCCAGGCGGTGCAGCGGCGCGCCGAGCTGCGCGACGAGATCGCCGAGCAGCGCCCTGCGGGGCCGGCGTTCGCGCCGAGAGAGCAGGGGGCGCCCGCGGGACCGCCGCCGGTTCCGCCGCTGGCGGTGCGCGCGGATCTCGAGGACTCGTGGCTCGGACCGCGGGTCGGCGACGAGGAAGAGACGCTGATCCGGCGCTCGCCGTTCGAGGTCGGCGGCGCGGCTGGATCGTCGAGCCATCCGCCGCCCCCGCTGCCGCGCGCGTCGAAGCTGGCGCCGCCGCCGCTCCCGGC
>JALYRN010000449.1 GCA_030855295.1 Myxococcota bacterium
GTCAGCGACACCGTGTGCATCACGGGCGGCGTGGGCGCGGGCCTGTCGGGGGGCTCGGGCTCGGCGCGCGTCGGTGGAGGCGCCGCCCCGCCGCATCCCGCGAGCACCGACGCGACGATCACGAGCGGTCGCAGCCGTCGCGCGCTCAACGACCCGTCCACTGCGGAGCGCGCTTCTCGACGAACGCCATCAGCCCCTCGCGCGCGTCCTCGGTGCCGAGGATCGCGACCAGCTGATCGCGCAGGTAGGGCAGGGCGCTCGCGAGATCGCGATCCGCCTGCGCGTGGAACGCCGCGAGCCCCAGCCGCAGCGCCGTCGGCGACTGCGCCGCGAGCTTGCCCGCGAGCTCCGCGACCTCGGCGTCGAGGCGCTCGTCGGGCACCGCCCTCGAGATCAGCTCGATGCGCTCGGCCTCGTGCGCGCCGATCGTCTCGCCGAGCAGCATCATCTCCATCAGCCGGCGCCGGCTGACCACCCGGCGCAGCACCGCCATGATCATCATCGGAAAGAGCCCGCGCCGGATCTCCGGCGTGCCGAGCTTCGCGCTCTCGCACGCGATCGCGAAGTCGCACGACGCCACCAGCCCGAGCCCGCCGCCCATCGCGACGCCAGGCACGCGCGCGATCGTCGGCTTCCCGAGCGCCGGAAAGCGCAGCAGCAGATCGACGTAGTCGCCGCGGTGCGCCAGCGGCTCGCCTTCGTCGCCGCTGCCGCCCGACATCTGCTTGAGATCGCCGCCCGCGCTGAATGCCGCGCCGGCGCCCGTCAGCACGATCGCGCGCACGCTCGCGTCGTCGCGCGCGTCGTCGAGGGCCCAGCAGAGCTCGTTGACCATCATCGGCCCGAGCGGGTTCTTCCGCTCGGGCACGTTCATCGTGATCGTCGCGACCGGCCCCTCGGCCGCGACGCGGATCGTGCGGTATGCGCGCGCCTCCACGTCAGCTCACCAGCGCGTGGCCGACCTCGCGCGCCGCCTCGCGGCCCGCCGCCACCTCGTCCAGGCGCAGGATCTTGCGCGCCTCCTCGACGGTCGCCGGCTCGCGCCCGATGTCGCGCGTCATGCGCACCGCGACGTCGACGAGCTCGCCGTTGTTCTTCGCCATCTCGCCGTTCGGCAGATAGAGATGATCCTCGAGCCCGGTGCGGATGTTCCCGCCGAGCACCAGCGCGCTCGCGAGCATGCGCCAGTGCCCGTGCGAGATCGCGATCACCTCCCAGTCGCTCCCCGCCGGCATGATCTTGGTCTGCAGCTGCAGCGACTCGATGCCCTGCGGGATCCCGCCGAGCACCCCGACGATGAACGAGAACTGGTAGGGCTCGCGCAGCACGCCCATGTGCAGCAGCGGCTGGATGCCCGCGGTGTGCCCGCTGTCGAAGCACTCGAGCTCGGGCTTCACGCCCGCCTCGTTCATCGCCTGCAGCAGCTCCATGATCTTCGAGTACGGGTTCGGGAACACCATCTCGAACACGAACTGCTTCCGGCTCTGCGAGTACTTCGCGTAGTTCATCGAGCCCATGTTGAGGGCCGCGATCTCGGGGCGGACGGTCTTGACGTACTCGATCTGCTGCGAGACGTCGGCGAGCATCGTGCCCGTCGAGAAGTTGAGGATGATCGGGCAGCGCTTGCGCGTCTCTTCCTTGATCGCCGCGAACACGCGCGGCTCGAACGTCGGCGAGCCGTCGTCGTTGCGCGCGTGGATGTGCACCACCGACGCGCCCGCGTCGTACGCGCGCTTCGCCTCGTCGGCGATCTCGGCGGGCGTGTACGGGATCCCCGGGCACTGCTTGCGGTTCGCGAGCACGCCCGAGAGCGCGCACGTCACCACGACTTTGTCCTCGAACGCCATGCGATCCTCCTCCGTCTGCGAGCCTCAGCCCTGGCCATCATCGCGCAGCGGTCCCGCGGTGGCCGCCTGCTCCGCGCCTTCTCGATCCTCGACCTCGCTGCGCACCGAGTCCGCGAGCTTCGCCAGGATGCGCCGCAGCTCCGCGCGATCCGCGGCCGACAGCGATCGCAGCGCGCTCGCGAACAGCTCCATCGCCGTCACCGGCACGCCGCTCGCGATCTGCGCGCCCTTCGCAGTCGCGCGGATCTTCACCACGCGCCGGTCCTGCTCGCTGCGCTCGCGCACCACCAGCCCGTCGCGCTCCATCCGATCGACGATGCCGGTGATCGTCGAGTTGCGCGCGCTCATGCGCTCGCTGAGCTCCGAGAGCGAGATCTCGCCGACCGCCTCCAGGATCTTCAGCGCGGTGATCTGCGGGCCCGTGAGGCCCATGCCGCGCGCGACCTGCTTCGTGACCCTCCGGCTCTCGCTGTAGAGATAGAGGATCGCCTCGACGATGCGATCGATGTCGCCGCCGCCGCTGCTGCGCTGAACGCCTCGTTCGGGCTGGGCCACGGTTCTGCTCGGGTCGGCGCGATGCGCGCGCCGCGGGACGAATGTTTCGCATGCGTAATATTCGCGTCGGGAGCTTCGGTCAAGCCACCGCCGCCGCGGCGCTGAGCTCGGTTGCCGGATCCGCAGCGTGTGTGTCAGTCTCCGCGGGCCGTTCGGGCGCCGTCCCGAGACTGGTTCCGACCGCAACGAGAGATGCTGGGGAGGCGCGCTTGAGCTCCAATGGTACGGGCTCCTTCGGGAGAGGGATGTTCGTCGCAGTCCTCGCGGCCGCACTGTGCGTCGCGTCGTTCGACCTCGCTCCAGCACGCGCCGAGGCGCAGTGCGCGATGCCGTCGCCGACCTGCTCGCAGGTCACGCCCGACGCGAAGGGGATGATCGGCCTCGGCCTGATCGGTCTCGAGCTCGGGTTCGTGATCCCCGCGCTGGTGCAGGAAGCGGCGGGCACCAACGAGTGGTGGCCGTACCTCGTGTTCCCGGCGGTGGGCGCGATCGGCGGGATCGTCGGCGGCTACTTCATGGAGCAGGAGACCCGGAATTCGCCGGAGATCGACGTGATCTTCCTGGCCGTCGGGATGGCGCTGGTGGTCCCGACGCTGGTCGCGACGCTCGCGCTGACGGCCTACGACCCCGCGCAGGACGCGGTCTCGGTCGGCGAAGAGGGCGGCGCGGATCCGACCTTCGAGGACGAGACCACGACCGAGGCCGTGCAGGTCGAGGGCGAGTTCGGTGACGAGCCCGCGCCCGGCGAGGCGACCACCCCCGCCGAGAGCACCCCCGCCGAGACCGCGCCTCCCGCCGACGAGGGCGGCAGCACGTCCATCCGGCGCCGTGTGCAGGGTCTGCTCGCGGGCGGCCCCGGCATCCTCCGCTTCGACGGTCACCGGCGTCAGCTCCTGCTCGGCGTCCCGATGGTGCACCGCCGCGCGACGTTCACCGCCGCGGAGACCGACGCGCTGAACCTCGGCCCCCAGACCGACGTCCACATCCCGGTGGTGTCCGCGACGTTCTAGGCCGACGTTCTACGCCGTCGGCACGAACACGGCGTTGCGGTAGTAGCGCAGCTCTTCGATCGACTCGCGGATGTCGTCGAGGGCGCGGTGCGAGCCGCGCTTCGTCGGCCGCGCGGCGTACGCGGCGGGATGCCAGCGGCGAACGAGCTCCTTCAGCGTCGAGACGTCGACGTTGCGGTAGTGCAGGTGCTCGTGGAGCTGCGGCATGTACTTCGCGAGGAAGAGCCGATCCTGGTGGATGCTGTTGCCCGCGAGCGGCGCCCCGCGCGGGCCGACGTGCGCCGCGACGAGCTCCAGCAGCATCGCCTCCGCCTGCGCCTCGTCGATCGTCGACGCGCGCACCCGCGAGATCAGCCCCGACGCGCCGTGGTGCGTCTTGTTCCAGTCGTCCATCGCGTCGAGCACGGCATCGGGCTGGTGCACGACGATCTCGGGGCCCTCTGCGATCACCTGGAGCTGCCCGTCGGTCACGATGATCGCGACCTCGAGGATGCGCTCGCGCTCGACCGCGAGGCCGCTCATCTCCATGTCCATCCACACGAGCAGGTCGCTCTCGGCCACGTTTCCTCCGGCCACGTTCACTCCATCCCGCATGCGATCACCGCGAGGCTGCTCCCCGCGGCACCGTAGTTCGTCAGGATCGCCGTCCCCTGCGACGTCACCGCGACGTCGGTGGTGACGATCGGCCGCACCGGCCCGCTGATGTCGCCCGGACTGAACGTGCGCCGGATCGCCGTCGGATTGGTCTCCTCGAGCACCCACGCCCGCACGCCCTCGGAGCCCGCCCGCGTGAGCACGAGCCCCTCGGGCGTGACATCGACGCCGAGCTCGAGGCCCCCGCCGGTCGGCAGCGTGCTCACGAGCCCGGCGGCGCTCGCGTCGACGCGCTGGATCGAGTGATCGAAGGCGTCGCGCACCAGCGCCCACACGAACCCGTCGGCCGAGGCGAGCGGCCGCCCGACCGACACGTCCCCGGTGGTCTCCTGCGTCGTCGTGCGCGCGCCGTCGGCCGGCGCATGGAACGCGAGCGTGTGCGGGCCGGCGGGCACCACGATGCTCGTCCCGTCGGTCGCCAGATCGAGCGAGCCGAGCCCCGCCACGAGCCCGTCGCCGACCACCACCGCGTCCGCCCATGCCGGCGACCAGAGGCTCCGCGTCGTGTCCGCCTCGTCCCAGCCCACGACGACCACCTCGCCGATCGCGATCACCGCGAGCGCCTGCACGTCGATGGCAGCGCGACGCGCCGGCTCTCCCACGAGCTCGACCATGCCCTCGGCGCCGCGCTGCGTCCGCACCAGCACGATCTCCTGCCCGTCGCCGGGGCTCTCCTCCTCGAGCGCCACCGCGAACCACGCGCCGTCCTCGGTCTCGTGCGCGCTCACGCGCACGATCTCGCGATCGCTGTCGAGCAGCGGCTCGACCGTACCGAGCTCTCCGTCGAGCTCGACCCGGCGCACGCGCACTCCTCGCCGCGTGAACACCGCGTCCGACACGACGACCTGCTCCCCCCACGAAGCCATCGTCATCGTTGCGTCCATGGTCGGGAGATCGAACCGCAGCGCGCGCGGAACCGCCATCTCGTCGATGCGATCGTCGCAGTCCTGATCGATCAGATCACAGAGCTCGGTCTGCCCCGTGCCGATGCTCGGATCCATGTCGTCGCAGTCCATGCCGCACGGCGCCGGCGCCTCTCCGTCGCCGTCCTGATCGCGGATCGGCGCGACCTCGGCGCACGTCCCCGCGATGCACCGCAGCAGCTCGCACCCGGCGGGCACGCAGTCGCTGTCGAAGAAGCAGCCCTCGGAGGTGTCTCGTGGAAGCGGTCGCGGCTCGCCGCCGCCGGTGTCGTCGCAGCCCTCGAACGGCCCGGCGCCGCCGAGCAGGACGAGCACGAGCGGCGTGAGCAGGGCCAGGAGCCGCGGCCGGCGGCGAGGCGAAGCGATGCGGATCACCGCGCGAGCATAGCTCGACCGGGCACGCCGAACGACACGTGGTGAGCGCGCGGGCCCGGGCTACCCTTTGCGGCATGCTGCTCGCGCGCGTTCGTCGCACCGTCCGCGAGCGCCGTCTGCTCGAGCGCGGCGAGCGCGTGGTGGTCGCCGTCAGCGGCGGTCCGGACTCGATGGCGATGCTCGACGTCGTCGCGCGGCTCGCGCGCGAGCTCGCGCTCGACCTGAGCGTGGCGTCGGTCGATCACGGGCTGCGCGCCGAGGCCGCCGACGAGATCGAGCTCGCGCGTGCGCTCGCGACCCGTCTCGGGCTCCCGTTCCATGCGCTGCGCGTGGTGGTGGAGCCCGGCGGCTCGATCCAGGCGCAGGCTCGCCGCGCTCGCTACGACGCGCTGCGGGAGCTCGCGGTCGCGCTCGGCGCGCGGCGCATCGCGGTGGGGCACACCCGCGACGATCAGGCCGAGACCGTGCTCGCGCGCCTGCTC
>JALYRN010000450.1 GCA_030855295.1 Myxococcota bacterium
CCCGCGATCCGCAGCCCCGCGGCGACCCTCGCGCCGATCGCCGCCGATGACCGCACTCGCGCGCGATCCTACGCGAAGACCTGCGCGAGCGCCTGCGCGTTCACGCCGTCGCGCAGACCACGCAGCCGCGCGTAGATCACCGCGATCGCCGCCGACAGCACCATCGTCGAGAAGATCTGCAGCACTGCGCTGATCGCCCGGATCACGAGCTGCAGCGGCGAGAACGGATCCTGCGCGTCGGCGGGGCTCCCGGCGGCCGCCACCATCCCGATCGACGCCGGCATCATCACGCAGATCGCGATGCCCATGAACCCGACGAAGAGCACGAGGAACACGACGAAGATCGTTCCGCGGTGCCCCTCGGTGAGCTCGACGCTCCGCTGCATCGACGCGATCGGCCCGAGGCGCTCGACCATGCAGACCGGCAGCGTCACGACCAGCCACACCCACGCGAGCACGCCGGGCACGATGCAGAAGAGCGTCCCGATCGCGACCGCGATGCCGAAGAGGAACGACGCCCCCCAGAGCGGCAGCAGCCGCTGCAGCGCGGCCCTCAGCGCGTCGCCGACCGACGCCCTGCGCCCGACCAGGCTCTCGACGGTCGCGTACATGATCGCGCCCTGGCCGAGCGCGTACGCGGCAGACAACACGACGACGACGACGACGTACCCCGCGATGCCCAGCACCGCGCTCGCCATCATCGCCGCGGGGTCGCCGGTCAGGGCGCCCTCCATCGCGAGTCGCATCCCGATCGCGACGCCGAAGTTCACGATCGTCGCGGGGATCACGACGAGCAGCGAGATGAGAAAGAACGCCGGGAAATTCTGCCCGACGACCCGGAACGACGAGGCGATCACCTCGCCGAGCTCCAGAGGCCGCGGCGGCTCCGCGGACGCGCTCTGATCCCACCCCTGCACGTGATCGTCGCTCATCGCGCAGCGGGGTAGCAGAGCGCGCCTCGATCTGCACGGGGCCGCTCCCGACCGCGCAGCGCGCTACACGAAGACGCGCGCGACGGCCTTCGCGTCGACCCCACCGAGCCCGCGCAGGCGCACGAACACGACCGCGGGCATCACCGAGAGAACCGCGATCCCGAAGGTCTGCACGATCGCCGAGAGCGCCGCGGTGAGCAGCTGCAGGGGCGCGAGCGGATCCTCGAGCGCCGTCGCCGCGCCGCCGCGATCCAGCGCTTGCTGGAAGGCGACCACCATCGCCGGCGAGATCACGCACATCGTGATCGCAGTGAGCGCCACCGTGAGCACGAGCCCGACCAGGAAGATCGTCAGTCGATGTCCCTCGGTCAGCTCGACGCTGCGCTGCAGCGCGTCGAGCGGCCCGAGCCTCTCCGCGAAGCACACCGGCACCGCGACCACCAGCCACACCCACGCGATCACGCCGGGCACGATGCACAGGAAGATGCCGATCATCGAGATCAGCCCCGCGAGGAACGCGGTGCCGATCAGCGGCAGCAGACGCCCGAGCGACGCGCGCACCGCCTCCCCCGCGGTGGCCCCGCGACCGAGCAGCGACTCGATCGTGAGGTGCGTCAGCGCGCCCTGCAGCGCGATCGTCGCGAGCGCCGAGAGGATCGTGATGACCAGCGTCCCGAAGCCGATCACGAGCGCGCCGATCGCGGCGGCGCTGGGGTCGAGCGTGCCCCCCGCGATCAGATCGCGCAGCGCGTAGTGCTGCACGACCTGCAGCGCGATCCCGACCAGCGTCGACGGGATCACGACCGCAGCGGTCAGACCGAACACCGGCCCCGCGTTCGCGCCGATCGTCCGGAACGTGGTCGCGAGCACGTCGCCGACCTCGAGCGGCGTCCCCGTCGCCGCGCTGCCCCAGTCTTCCAGCGGATCGTCGCTCATCGCCGCTCGGGAGTAGCAGAGCGCGCGTCGCGGGAGCGCGAGTTTTTTGACCGCCGCCGCCCCGCCGGCGACCCTGGCATGTGGGCATGGGTGCGCAATCAGCCACGTTCGAGGCGGCCGCCGACGAGGGGGGACGACGCCACGAGGTCCTGGGAATCCTGAGCGGAGCCACGACGGTGCTGCTGGGGCTCTCGCTCTTCTCGTACGACGTGCGGGGAGGGGAGAACTGGATCGGCCCGCTCGGCGAGTGGATCGCCGGGATCGTGGCGAGCGCGTTCGGCGCGGCCGCGTGGGTGATCCCGTTCGAGCTGACGCTGCTGACGGTGCGGCTCTTCCAGCGACGTCGCTCGCCGGTCGGGCTCGCCCACCTCGCGAGCACGCTGGTGATCGTGCTGGTGGGCTGCGCGATGGTGCACCTCGCGATGCCCGGAGAAGAGGTGCTCGGCGGGCACCTGCCGGGTGGGCTCTTCGGAGAGGTGCTCGGCGAGCTGCTCCGATCGATGCTCGGGCTCGTCGGCGCGTTCGTCGTCGGGACCGCGGTGATCCTCGTGACGATGGTGCTGCGCACGTCGTTCTCGGTCGTCGGCGCGGTGCGGAGCGTGACGTCGGGGGCGCGCGCCGGGACCCGCGCGGCGCGCGAGTGGACGACGAGCGTCTGGGACGCGTGGCAGGAGGCCCGCGAGATCGAGCGCCGCGAGCGCGAGGACGAGGCCGCGCGCAACGCGCCCCGCATCGTCGTGCCGGAGAGCGAGGACGTCGACGGCGACGAGGACGCCTTCGCCGCGGCAGAGCTCGACGCGCTCGCGGTCGACGAGCCGGACGCCGAGCCCGAGGCGTTGCCCGAGCCGCCGCCCCGCGCGCGCCGCCGCAAGAGCAAGAAGGTCGAGGAGGCCTCGGCCGCCGACGTCGAGGCGCTCGACGACGAGGACGACGAGGCGCGCGCCGTCGCGGAGACCGAGGACGAAGAAGAGGCGTTCGAGCCGACTCCCCCTCCCCTCCCGAGCAAGCGCTCGTCGAGGCCCGCCCCCGCGGCGAGCGGACCGAAGATCGTCGCGCCCCGCGCCGACGTGATCAAGCAGGAGCGCACCGAGGACGACGACGATGCGCCCGTGCGCCGCGGCACCTACGTCGCCCCGCCGACCTCGCTCCTCGACGCGCCGCCCGCGCAGCTGATCGAGATCGACGCCGCGACGCTCCAGCACAACGCGACGCGTCTCGTGCAGAAGCTCGAGGCCTACGGCGTCAAGGGACGCGTCGACGAGATCCACCCCGGCCCCGTCGTCACGATGTACGAGCTCGAGCCCGAGAGCGGCACCAAGGTCAGCAAGATCGCCGGCCTCGCCGATGATCTCGCGATGGCCCTCGCCGCGCAGAAGGTCCGCATCGTCGCGCCGATCCCCGGCAAGTCGCGCGTCGGATTCGAGCTGCCGAACAAGCACCGGCAGATGGTCTACCTGCGCGACATCCTCGAGGATCGCCGCTGGGAGGAGAACTCGCAGAAGTCCGCGCTGCCGACCGCGTTCGGCAAGGACATCGCGGGCCACCCGGTCTACGGCGACCTCGCGAAGATGCCGCACCTGCTGGTCGCCGGCGCGACCGGCGCGGGCAAGAGCGTCGGGCTCAACGTGATGCTCTGCTCGCTGCTGATGAAGCGCACCCCCGAGGAGGTGCGCATGCTGATGATCGACCCGAAGGTGGTCGAGCTCGCGGTCTTCGACGGCATCCCGCACATGCTCCTGCCGGTCGTCACCGACATGAAGAAGGCCTCGCTCGCGCTGCGCTGGGCAGTGGACGAGATGGAGCGCCGCTACCAGCTCTTCGCCGACGCCGGCGCGCGCAGCATCACGACCTACAACGAGCGCGTCGAGAAGGTGCACCGCGGCGAGCTCGCCCCCGAGAAGCTCAGCCCGAAGAAGGCCGGCAAGCAGCGGGCGATGGGCGCCGACGGCGAGGACGTCTATCTGACTCCGTCGGACGACGAGAAGGCGGACGAGATCCCGCTCCCGGTGAAGCTTCCCTACGTCGTCGTCGTGGTCGACGAGTTCGCCGACCTGATGATGGTCGCCGCGAAGGACGTCGAGTCCGCGATCGCGCGCCTCGCGCAGAAGGCGCGCGCCGCCGGCATCCACGTGATCCTCGCGACGCAGCGCCCCTCGGTCGACGTGATCACCGGCATGATCAAGGCGAACTTCCCGTCGCGCATCGCGTTCAAGGTCAGCCAGCGCGAGGACAGCAAGACCATCCTCGGCCGCAACGGCGCCGAGCACCTGCTCGGCAACGGCGACATGCTGATGATCCCGCCGGGCGCGAGCGACCTGAAGCGCGTGCACAGCGCGTACGTCAGCGAGCACGAGGTGCAGGCGCTCTGCGATCACCTGCGCGAGCAGGGCAAGCCCGTCTACGACGAGAAGATCCTCGCGCCGCGCGACGAAGAGAGCGGCGAGGTCCTCGGCGAGGGCGGCGCCGCAAGCGACGACCCGCTCTACGATCGCGCGGTCGCGTGCGTCGCCACCGCGGGCTACTGCTCGATCAGCCACATCCAGCGCCAGCTCGGCATCGGCTACAACAAGGCCGCGAAGCTCGTCGAGAAGATGGAGCAGGACGGGGTCGTCGGCCCCGCGACCGGCAAGGCCGGCGGCCGCCGCGAAGTGCTGATCTCGGCGCTGTAGTCGCTCGCCGTCGCCCGCGGACGTCGCGCGCTGCCCCACCATGATCGCGCGCTATCGCGCTCGGTCGTGGCCACGTTCCCCGCGGCGCGTTGCGACAATCGTTCTCGGACGCTTGCGAGACGGGTCGGCCGGGAACGTGCACTGGCATCGGGGGTAGGAGGCGACCATGCATCGTTCACTGGTGCTCGGCGCCCTGCTCGTCGCTGCGTGCGGCGGCGGGCAAGCCGTCGAGCAGAGCTCCGATTCCAAGCCCCTCGCCGCGCCGCTCGCGTCCGGCGGGGATGTTCGAATGACGTCCGACTCGTCGGCGCGCGACGCGCCGGCGACCGAGGCGCGCCCGGCGCGACCCGACGATCTCGCGCTGCGCGCGTCCGCCGAGTCGCCGATCGGCCCGGTGCTGCCGGCGCAGCTCGACGAGTACGCGGTCGAGCTCGTGGTGCGCAACCGCAGCGACCAGCCGATCGCGCTCGGCTCGCCGCACGTGACGGTCGAGGTCTGGCAGAACGCGCGCGCGCTCGACGAGTGCGCCGCGGACCCGCGCCCCATCGACCTGCCGCCGGTCCTCGGTCCTGGCGCGAGCGTCGCCGCGCACGTGCGACTGCCGTGCGCGCTGATCGATCCCGGCGACTACGACGTGATCGCAGTGCTGGTGGTCGGCGCCGGCGAGCAGGTGCAGGCGATCTCGGCCTTGGACACCCGGAGCAGCGCGTCGACCCGGGTGACCATCGACGACGACTTCGGGCCCTACGGCTCGAGCGTCGTGCCGCCCGCGCGGATCTACCCGCCCGGCCACGGCGCCCTCGCGAGCCCGGTCCCGCGCGACGTACGCCCTGAGCCCTGACCCGGCAGGAGTGCTCGCCCCGGTGATTCCCTCGCAGGAGCACCGGACGCGCCCCCTCGCGGCGCGCGCGCGGTCTCGTGCACACTGCGCGCGTGCGGCGCTCCCTGCCCTTGGCGTTCGTCCTCGTCGCGTCGGTCGCGGCGCGCGCGAGCGCCGACGATCGACCGCTCGCCGACGCGATCACCGTCGCGTCGCCGGACGAGTGCCTCGAGCGCGACGCGCTCGTCGCCCACGTCGAGACCTGGCTCGGTCGAGCGTCGATCGCGAGCGAGCTCGGGGTGGTGGTCGAGGGCGACGCCGACGAGGTCTCGTTCCTCGTCACGCGCGGAGGCGAGCCGATCGCGACGCGCCGCTTCGATCGGCTGCCGCGCGCCTGCGCGGATCGGCGCGCCGCGCTCTCGCTCGCGATCGCGCTCGCGATCGACGCCGCGATCCTGGAGTCGCTCGGCATCGCGCCGCCGGTCGAGC
>JALYRN010000451.1 GCA_030855295.1 Myxococcota bacterium
CTTCCACCTCGCGCCGCTGCGCGAGCTCGCGCCGGGCCCCGAGCCGACGCTGATCCTCGCGAACCCGCCGTACGGCGTGCGGCTCGATCCCGGCGCGCTCTGGCGGGAGATCGCCGACGCGCGCCCGCGGCTGCGCGGTCACCGGCTCGGCCTGCTGCTCCAGGCGCCGCCGCCGCGCGGGGCGCTCCCCGAGCCGCACGCCGCGCATCGCATGTTCAACGGCGCCCTCGAGTGCCGCCTCGTCCTCTGGGATCTCTAGTCGGCGTCCGCCCGCCGCTTACAGCGACACTGCACCGCTCGGCACCGTAGACGAGAAGTGCATTTCAGGTACACTCGATGGTCGACGCGCTCGTTGGGGTTCGGGGGGACCCAATGGAGCTTCGTCGAAGGGGGTCCATTTCCGGATGAGCGTGCCGAGCCCGAAGGAGCAGCCGAGCTCTCCGCCGGTCGAACCGGATCCCGCCCCCGCTGCCACGGGCAAGACGGGGGAGTCCGATCCGCTGATCGGCAAGGTGATCAGCGATCGCTTCCGCATCCTCGCGCCGATCGCGCGCGGCGGGATGGGCGTCGTCTACAAGGCCGAGCAGGCGCCCCTCGGGCGGCTGGTCGCCGTGAAGATCCTCTCGCTCAAGCATGACGAGCAGAAGGATCCCGAGTTCCGTCGTCGCTTCTTCCTCGAGGCCGCGACCGTCGCGAAGCTCACGCACCCCAACACCGTCACGGTGTTCGACTACGGCCAGGGCGACATCGGCCGCGCGGGTGAAGGGGGCATCTACTACATCGCGATGGAGCTGGTGAACGGGCGGACCTTGAAGAAGGCGCTCAATCACGAGGGCCCCTTCGCCCCCGAGCGAGCGGCCAACATCGGCAAGCAGATCTGTCGATCGCTCCGCGAAGCGCACCGCCTCGGCGTCATCCATCGCGACATGAAGCCGGGCAACGTGATGCTCGTCGACCGCGACGGCGAGGACTACGTCAAGGTGCTCGACTTCGGGCTCGTCAAGGAGATGAACCCGGAGGATCCCGAGGAGGATCTGACGCAGGCCGGCGTGTTCATGGGCTCGCCGAAGTACATGTCGCCCGAGCAGATCCAGGGCGAGCACGTCGACGGCCGCACGGACATCTACGCGATCGGCGTGATGCTCTACGAGATGATGACGGGCCGGGTTCCGTTCAATCGCGAGAACCCGATGCAGATCCTGATGGATCACGTGCGCGAGGCCGTGCCGCCGATGGCGACGCCGGCCGGCACGCCGCCGATCCCGCCCGAGATGCAGGCGGTCGTCTTCAAGTGCCTCGAGAAGAAGGCATCCGAGCGCTACCCGGACATGGAGGCGCTGCTCGTCGCGCTGAAGTCGGGCGTCGGCGACGGACTGGGGATGTCGTCGGTCAGCCGGGAGATCGACCTCTCGCTGTCGCACGGCGGTACGCCGGTCAGTGGCGTGCACACGGTCGGTCCGCAGTCGCCGCCCGCGGGGATGCCGTCGGGCGCGCTGCCGCCGGTGTCGCTTGCGCCGCCCGAAGAGAAGCGCTCGCGCATGCCCGCCGTGTTCGCGGCGGTCGCGTTCCTGGCGGCGGCCGGCAGCGTCGGTGCGTGGGCGACCGGCGCGCTCGATCGCTCCTCGACGAGCGACGTCGGGACCGTCGCCGACGGAGCGCCCGCGACCGTCGCGGCGGCTGCCCAGCAAGACGAGGGCGAAGGCGACGAGGGCGAAGGCGACGAGGGCGAAGGCGACGACCAAGGCACGAGCGCGATCGCCGCGACCGGCACCGAGACCGAGCCCGAGACGGCGCCTCCGGTCCAGGAAGAGGTCGCGCCGATCCGCACGGTGATGCTCTCGCTGCGCTCGATCCCCGCCGGCGCGATGGTGCAGATCGGCGATCGCGAGTACGGGCCCACGCCCGCGCAGGTCGAGCTCGTCGGCGATCTCGCCGAGGAGGGCACCGAGCTCGAGATGGTGTTCTCGCGCAACGCCTACCGCACGACGACCGTGACGCAGAGGGTGGAGGGCGACACGATCTCGGTGACGGCGCGCCTGCCGTCCATCCGCCGCGGCGGCGGCGGCGGAGCGTCGACCACGAGCACCGAGGAGGACCCGGGCTCCGCGCGCCGCGTCGAAGGCTACCGCGACTCGCCCTACTGAGCGGGCACGTGGACGGAATGGGCTCGTGAGCCAGGGTCGCCTGCTCGGGGAGCGGCGCTTCGCGCCATTCTTCTGGACGCAGTTCCTCGGGGCGTTCAACGACAACGTCTTCAAGAACGCGCTCGTCCTGATGTTCGCGCTGTCGGCGCCGACCGACGTGTCGCTCGGGCGCGACGAGCTCGTGAACCTCGCGAGCGGGCTCTTGATCCTGCCATTCTTTCTCTTCTCCGCGACGGCCGGTCAGCTCGCCGAGAAGATGGAGAAGTCGCGCCTCGTGCGCTGGACGAAGGTGATGGAGATCGTCGTCATGACGGTCGCGGCGGGCGCGCTCTTCCTCCAGAGCGCCGTGCTCCTGCTCTCGCTGCTGTTCCTGATGGGGCTGCAGTCGGCGCTCTTCGGTCCGGTGAAGTTCGCGATCCTTCCCTCGGTGCTGAAGGAAGAAGAGCTCGTCGGCGGCAACGGCCTCGTCGAGATGGGCACGTACGTCGCGATCCTCGGCGGCACGATCGTCGGCGGCGTGCTCGTCGTGCAGGGCGACTGGGGCGTCGCCGCGGTCGGCGCGGTCGTCGTCGCCGTCGCCGTCGCCGGCTACGTCACGAGCCGCGGGATCCCGCGCGTGCCCTCGCAGATGCCCGAGCTGCGCATCGATCCGAACATCGTGCGCCAGACGATCGCGGTGGTCGGCTACGCGCGCGAGACGCGCGCGGTGTGGCTCGCCGTGCTCGGGAACTCGTGGTTCTGGTTCGTCGGCGCGCTCTTCCTCGCGCAGCTGCCGGGCTTCGCGACCGACGTGCTGAACGGCTCGCCCGAGGTCGTGACGCTGTTGATGATCGTGTTCTCGATCGGCATCGGCGTGGGCTCGCTCCTCTGCGAGCGGCTGAGCGGCGGGAAGATCGAGCTCGGGCTGGTGCCGTTCGGATCGATCGGGATCACGTTCTTCGCGATCGATCTCTTCCTGGCGAGCGAGTGGCACGTGTCGCCGGCGGCGGCGCAGGGGCCGCTCGACGTGCTCGCGGACGTCACGAGCTGGCGGATGCTCATCGACCTCGCGCTGCTCGGCGCGTTCGGCGGCTTCTACAGCGTCCCGCTCAACGCGCTGATCCAGCACCGCAGCGATCCGGAGAAGCGCTCGCGGATCATCGCGGGCAACAACATCATCAACGCGCTCTTCATCGTCGCGGCGGCGGGCCTCGCGATCGTGCTGCTCGGGCCGGCCCGGCTGAGCATCCCGCAGCTCTTCCTGGTGGCCGGCGTCCTCAACGCGCTGGTCGCGATCTACATCTACTCGCTGCTGCCCGAGTTCCTGTTCCGGTTCCTGATCTGGCTGATGATGCACACCATGTATCGGCTGCGCGTGCGCGGCAGCGAGAAGATCCCCGACCACGGCCCCGCGGTCCTCGTGTGCAACCACGTGAGCTACGTCGACGCGATGATCCTCGGCACCGCGTCGCGCCGTCCGATCCGCTTCGTGATGTGGTGGAAGATCTTCGAGATGCCGCTGCTCAAGTGGATGTTCGTGATCGCGCGCGCGATCCCGATCGCGGGCCGCAAGGAGAAGCCCGAGCTGATCGATCGCGCGTTCGCCGAGATCGACGAGGCGCTCGCGGCGGGCGAGCTGGTGTGCATCTTCCCGGAGGGCGCGCTCACCGGCGACGGTGACATCGCGCCGTTCCGGCCGGGCGTCGAGCGCATCCTCGCGAGCCAGCAGGTGCCGGTGATCCCGATGGCGCTGCGCGGCCTCTGGGGGAGCTGGTTCAGCCGCCGCGGCGGCGTCGCGATGGCCAAGCGCCCGCGACGGTTCCGCTCGAAGATCGAGCTCGTCGTCGGCGATGCGATCGCGCCCGAGGACGCGACCGCCGAGCGCCTGCAGGCCGAGGTCACCACGATGCGCGCCGACGCGCGCTGAATCCGTTTCGCTTCCCGGACGCGGTCGCATCGGCTATCCCTCCTCGCCCATGAGCGATGGAAAGCCGCCGACGCCGTTCGATCCCGTGGCCGCCCTGGAGGATCTCGATCGCCGCGCGATCGAGGGAGGCGGCGCGGCGCGCATCGCGAAGCAGCACGAGGCGGGCAAGCTCACCGCGCGCGAGCGCATCGAGCGGCTGCTCGATCCGGCGTCGTTCGTCGAGATGGATCGGCTCGTCGTGCATCGCTGCGCCGACTTCGGGATGGGCTCGCAGAAGATCCCCGGCGACGGAGTGGTGACGGGACACGGCACGATCGAGGGCCGGAAGGTCTTCGTGTTCGCGCAGGACTTCACGGTCTTCGGCGGGTCGCTCTCGGCCGCGTACGCCTCGAAGATCACGAAGATCATGGGCCTCGCGATGCGCGTCGGCGCGCCGGTGATCGGGCTGAACGACTCGGGCGGCGCGCGCATCCAGGAGGGCGTCGAGTCGCTCGCGGGCTACGCCGAGATCTTCCAGGCGAACGTGCTCGCGTCCGGCGTCATCCCGCAGATCAGCGCGATCATGGGGCCCTGCGCGGGCGGCGCGGTGTACTCGCCGGCGCTGACCGACTTCATCTTCATGGTCGAGAAGACCTCGTACATGTTCATCACCGGGCCCGACGTGATCAAGACGGTCACGCACGAGGAGGTGACGAAGGAGGAGCTCGGCGGCGCGCGCACGCACAACGACAAGAGCGGCGTCGCGCACTTCGCGTCCGACGACGACGCGCACTGCCTCGAGCGCATCCGCGAGCTGATGTCGTTCCTGCCGCTCAACAACCACGAGGACCCGCCGCAGAGGCCGACCGCCGATCCGATCGATCGCGAGGACCGCGAGCTCGACACGCTGGTGCCGACCGACTCGAGCAAGCCCTACGACATCAAGCAGGTGATCGCGAAGGTCGTCGACGACGGCGTCTTCTTCGAGGTGCAGGAGACGTTCGCGGAGAACATCGTGATCGGGTTCTCGCGCATCGGCGGCGCACCGATCGGGATCGTCGCGAACCAGCCGCAGATCCTCGCGGGCTGTCTCGACATCGACGCGAGCGTGAAGGCCGCGCGCTTCGTGCGCTTCTGCGACGCGTTCAACATCCCGATCGTGACCTTCGTCGACGTGCCCGGGTTCCTGCCCGGGACCGCGCAGGAGTTCGGCGGGATCATCAAGCACGGCGCGAAGCTGCTCTACGCGTACGCCGAGGCGACGGTCCCGAAGATCACCGTCATCACGCGCAAGGCCTACGGCGGCGCGTACGACGTGATGGCGAGCAAGCACCTGCGCGGCGACATGAACTTCGCGTGGCCGAGCGCGGAGATCGCGGTGATGGGCCCCGACGGCGCGGTGAACATCGTCTACCGGCGCGAGATCGAGAAGGCCTCGGATCCCGCGGCCGCGAGGGCCCACTTCGTCGCGGAGTACCGCGCGAAGTTCGCCAACCCGTTCAAGGCCGCAGAGCTCGGCTTCGTCGACGAGGTCATCCACCCGCGCAGCACGCGGGCGCGGCTCGCGCGGACGCTGTGGCTGCTGCGCGACAAGCGCCTCCAGAACCCCCCCAAGAAACACGACAACCTCCCGCTCTAGCGGGAGGGCGTGCTGGGGGGTGGTGGGGAGCGCCGTCCGTGGGCGGGGGATCCACCGGGGGGCGGCGAAGCGGCGGGCTTCGGGCGGGCTCGGGGATGCGGCGAGTCGCCCGCGCGGCGCGGGGCTCCCGTGCTGGGGGCGGTGTCGGCCCAGGCGCGCCGCCGGGCCGTGAGA
>JALYRN010000452.1 GCA_030855295.1 Myxococcota bacterium
ACTCGATCCCAAACGCACGCGAGATGTGCAGGACCTGATCGAGCGAGACGAGTCGCGCCTCGCGCTCCGCAGCGCCGAGGTGCGTGATCTGCGTGGTGAGCTCGAGCAGACCCGCGAGCTCCCTCGTGAGGTCGTGCGCATCGGCGGCGCCCGCGGCCACGACGCGCTCGATGCGCCGCCGGACATCGTGACCGAGGACGATGCGCCGCTCGCGCGCGTCCCCGAGGAGCCTCGGGACGACGATCGCGGGCCGCGGCCGGTGCTGCGGCTCTACGGCGCGCCGCGCCCTGCGGGCGTCGTCGCCGGCGTCACGGCGCTGCCGGGATCGCAGGCGCCCGCGATCGTGCCGCCGCCGCCCCAGGTGGCGTTCGGTCCGCTGCCGCCGATGATCACGCCCGACGTCCCCGCGATCCCGGAGCACCCGATCGTCGTCGGCTCGGCGCCGATCGCGCGGACCCCGATGCCGCGCGCGCCCGAGGACGACGCGATCGTCCGCGAGTACCAGAGCGCGCTCGCGCACGTCGAAGCTCGGCGCTGGGAGCTCGCGCTCGCATCGCTGACGCGCTTCGTCGCCGCCCATCCCGATCACCCCTACGCCGACAACGCGATGTACTGGCAGGGCGAGGTCCACTACGCGCGGCGGGAGTACCGCCGCGCGATCGACATCTTCGGCGCGCTCGCCGAGCGCTACCCGCGAGGCAACAAGGTGCCGGACGCGCTGCTGCGCATCGGCCTCTCCCTCGAGCACCTCGGCGACCGAGACGGTGCGCGCGCATATTTTCGCCGCGTCCGTGAGCAGTACCCTGACAGCATCGCGGCGCGAATGGCGTCGCGAGAGGAGACCTGAGGCATGCGGCGCACGATCTCGCGCTACCTGGTGATCGCCGCGCTCTCGGGCGCATCGCTCGGCGCTGCGTCGCAGCTCGCGCCCGAGCACGCCGCCGCGCAGTACGAAGAGGACCTCTGGATCGACACCGGCGGTGACGCCGCGCCCTCGCGTCCCGCCCGCGGCGGCGGCTCGGTGTCGCTCGGCGACGCGCAGCGCAGCGGGCGCGGGCTCACGCTCGGTCAGATCGGCGCGCGCGAGATCCCGCCGAGCTACTCGGTGCGTCGCGGCGACACGCTCTGGGACATCACCGGCCACTTCTACGGCAACCCGTACGACTGGCCGCGCGTGTGGTCGTACAACCCCGAGATCACGAACCCGCACTGGATCTACCCCGACCAGTCGGTGCGGCTCCTCGCGGCCGGCGCGCCCGTCACCGTGACCACGCCCGGGGCCGGCTCGGGGATCGTCGTGCGCCGCGGCGTCGAGACCGGCACCGTGTTCCTGCGCGAGCAGGGCTGGCTGGACGAGGAAGCGCTCGAGACCGCCGGCGAGATCGTGGGCTCGCCCGACGATCACATGTTGCTCTCGCCGTACGATCAGGCGTACGTGCGCTTCGATCAGCTGCCGGAGGGGCAGAGCGAGCCGAGCGGCGAGTACACGGTCTTCCGCGAGATCACGGCGGGCCAGCGCGCGCCCGGCGAAGAGGGCACGATCGTGCGGATCCTCGGGACGGTGCGGGTCGACTCGTGGGATCCCGAGCGGCGCACCGCGCGCGTGACGATCACCGAGGCGCTCGATCCGATCGAGCGCGGCTACTCGGTCGCGGCGGTGCCGCGGCGCTTCGAGGTGGTGCCGCCGGCGCGATCCGAGATCGACGTCGAGACGCGCATCGTGGCGACGCTCGACTCGAGGGAGCTCGTCGGCGATCAGCAGATCGTCTTCGTCAGCGCCGGAGAAGAAGACGGGCTGCGGCTCGGCCATCGGTTCTTCGTCGTCCGCTCGGGTGACGAGTGGCGCGACGAGCTGCAGCCGGCGCAGCGGGAGTCCGCCACCGTCGAGCCTCCGCCCGAGCCGGAAGTGTACCCCGACGAGGTGATCGCGGAGGCGCGCGTCGTGGCGCTGCGCCCCCACAGCGCAGGTCTCCTGGTCACGCGCGCCACGCGCTCGGTGCGAATCGGCGATCGTGCCGAGCTGCGCCGCGGATACTGACGTCCGCACTGAGTGCTCGCCCCGGAGGTCCCGTACGGGAGCGCGCTCGGCGCGCGGACGGAAGGGACCGGAGCGGGCGAGCCGATCGGAGCGGGCGAGCCGATCGTTGGACCGTCTCTGACGTGCTCGGGAGCGTTGAAAGGGGTCCCGCATCCGTGGGAACCTTTCGTCGATGCGCGACGAGAACGGCCGACGGCGCCCTCTCGCGACGCCGTCCGAGGAGATCGCCGGTCTCCGGGAGGCGCTCGCGGTCGAGCACGCTCGTCTTCGCGCGTTCCAGGACATCGGCGCGGCCGCGGGCGCGATGCTCAGCCTCGACGAGATCCTCGAGCTCGTCGCCTCGCGGATGACGCAGGTCCTCGAGGCCGAGCGCTCCACGATCTATCTGCTCGAGGACGACGGCCAGCAGCTCGTCTCGCGGGTCGCGCAGGGCGAGGACCGCCACGAGATCCGGCTCGGGGTCGGCGAGGGGATCGCGGGGTGGGTCGCGCGCAGCGGGCAGATCCTGAACATCCCCGACGCGTACGCCGATCCGCGCTTCGACTCGACGTGGGATCGCATCACCGGCTACCGGACGCGCAACGTGCTGTGCGTGCCGATGAAGAACCGGCTCGGGCGACCGCTCGGGGTCGTGCAGGTGCTCAACAAGAATTTCGGCGCCTTCGATCCCGACGACGAGGCGATGGCCAACGCGCTCGCGGGCCAGGCCGCGGTCACGATCGAGAACAACAAGTTCTTCGTCTCCACGATCCAGAAGAACATGGAGCTGCTGGAGACCAAGCAGCAGCTCGAGCGGAAGGTCCGCGAGCTCGAGGCGCTGATGGAGATCGCGATGGCGTCGGCGGGCGCGCCGCACATCGACGATCTGCTGCGCACCGTCCTCGAGCGCGCGGTGCGCGCGGTCGACGCCGAGGCCGGCTCGATCCTGATCGCGAACGAGTCGAGCGGCGATCTCGAGTTCCGCTGCGCGGTCGGCGGCGCCGCCGAGCAGGTGCAGCGCCTGCGCATCCCTCGCGGCAACGGCATCTGCGGATGGGTCGTCGAGCACCGCACCCCGCGGGTCGTCAACGACGTCGCGGCGCCCTCGTCACCGCACCATCGCGAGGTCGCCGACCGCGTCGGCTACCACCCGCGCTCGGTGCTCGCGGTGCCGCTGGTCTGGGAGGACGGCGAGGGTGCGCTCGAGCTGCTCAACAAGCGCGCGGGGCGTGATCCCTTCACGGAGGACGACGTCCGCCTCGCGACCGTGATCGCGAGCCACGTCTCGACCGCGATCCAGCTGGCGAGCGCGCGCGAGCGGCGCGACAAGCAGGAGCGCCTCGGCGCGATCGGCCAGCTGCTCAGCGGCGTGCTGCACGATCTCAAGGCGCCGCTGACGGTGATCGCGGGCTACGTGCGCGAGCTCGTCGCCGAGGACGATCGCGCGACGCGCGAGAAGTTCGCGAAGTCGGTGCTGCGGCAGATCGAGCTCGTGAACGCGATGACGCGCGAGACGCTCGCGTTCGCGCGCGGCGATCGCAGCCTCTGGGTGCGCAAGGTCTACCTCAAGGGCTTCTTCGAGGAGCTGCGCGATCAGGTCGCGCGCGAGCTCGAGGGGCGCGGCATCCGCATCGAGCTCGAGCTGAACGATCGCGGCGTCGCGCGCTTCGACCAGCACAAGATCCAGCGCGCCGTGCACAACCTCGCGCGCAACGCGGCGGAGGCGATCGGCGCGCCGAACGCGCGTCGGCGCGGCGGCACGTTCACGATCTGCGTCGACCGCGGCGGCGAGGGCGCGCTCGTGATCGCGTGCCGCGACGACGGCCCCGGCATCCCCGAGCAGATCCGCGAGAAGCTCTTCGAGTCCTTCACCACGCACGGCAAGGAGGGCGGCACCGGCCTCGGCCTCGCGATCGTCCGCAAGGTCGTCGACGACCACGGCGGCACCATCCAGGTCGAGAGCGAGCCCGGCCGCACCGTCTTCCGCATGGTCCTGCCGCAGACCGAAGAGGTCGTGCGCGAGGACGCCGCGGCCGAGTAGATCGCGCTCTCGCTCTACTCGTTCGAGAGCACGCCGCGGACGCCGGCCATCACGTGGCGGAAGGCGTCCTTCACGTCCTCGCCGCCGTCGATGCGCTCGCGGATGCGCATCGCGAGCAGGACGTGCGTCAGCTTCTCGCCGTGATCGGCGCCGGCGACCTCGAAGTGCGGATCGCGCTCCTCGCCGAGGGTCTCGGCGGCCTCGCCGAGCTCGATCGACGTGTGGGCGACCGCGAGACGGCGCGCCTCGGCGGGCTTCATCGCGAGCCTCCTGCCGTCACTCGGCGACCCCGCCGGCGGCGGGGCCCTTTCCGAAGTGGGCCTCGAGCTTCTCGCGGAAGCCCTCTTCCTTCGCGGTCGTGAAGCCGTCGATCAGCTTCCCGTTCTCGTAGATGCCGAAGTACGGCAGGTTCGGGATCTCGACCGTCTTGCGCGACTCGGGGGCCTTCTCGCCGTCGCACACGAAGAACCGCACGTGTGGGTACTCGTCCGAGAGGCGCGCGAACTTGGGCTTGAAGAGCATACAGGGGCCACACCACCCCGCGTAGAAGTCGACCACCGCTCGCTCGGTCTCGCCGAGCTTCTGCGCGAACGTCGCGTCGTCCAGGTCTTCGACGGCCATCTCCACTCTCCTCGTGTGGCGGTTTCGTGTGCGCCCTGGTGCCGCACGTCAAGCGAGCGCCGGAACGCCCCACGCTCCACGCGGAACATTCCATGAGCCGTTCCGAAGCCCTCGCGGTACGAACGGTGACACACGGAATGCGCGACGAAGCTACAGTGGCCGCGTGGCCGACGACCGTCCCAGCCGCGCGCGCGAGCCTCGCACCCAGTCGGGGTCCGGGCCTTCCGACACCGCGCTCGTGGTCGCGGCCCGCGCCGGCGAGGCGTGGGCCCAGGAAGCTCTCTACCGGCGGTACGCGCGCATGGTGAACGGGCTCGCATGGCGCCTGATGCCGGGGGATCCCGACGTCGAGGATCTCGTGCAGGACGTCTTCATCCAGGCGCTCGACGCGCTCGACCGGCTGACCGAGCCGGCCGCGTTCGGCTCGTGGCTCGGCGCGATCACGATCCGCACGGCGCACAAGCGGCTGCGCCGCAAGCGCCTGAAGATGCGCTTGGGCCTGACGCGCAAGGAGCCGATCGACGTCGACGCCGTGATCTCGTCGTCGGCGCCGCCCGACGTCGCGTCGGAGCTCCGCGCGATGTACCGGATGCTCGACGCGCTCCCGACCGAGGTGCGCATCGCGCTGGTGCTCCGGCGCGTCGAGGGGATGCAGCTCACGGAGATCGCGGAGCAGATGGGGCTCTCGCTGGCGACGGTGAAGCGGCGCCTCGAAGCGGCGGAGTCGGCGCTCGCGCAGAGCGTCGCGGACGGAGAGTCGCGATGAGCGCCGCTCCCGACGACACGACGCGCTCGCTCGCCCGCTGGGTCGAGCCACCGGTGCCCGCGCACGGCGCCGAGGCGCAGACCGCGAGACAGTGGGCGGCGATCCGCGAGCGGCGCGAGGCACGGCGTAAATCGCCGTTCCGCATCGGGTGGTGGGCGGCTGGCGGCGGGCTCGGTGGGTTGATCGCCGTCGCGGCCGTGCTGCTGGTGATGCGGCCGTGGGCGAGGGACGACGGCAGCGGCTGGGAGCGCGGCGCGGTGGTCTCGAGCGCGCCGGGCGCGGTGATCGAGAGCGGCGCAGAGCCGATCGCGGTGCACCTCGCGGACGGATCGCAGATCGATCTCGAGGCCGACACCAGGCTGGAGGCGGCCAGGTTGGAGG
>JALYRN010000453.1 GCA_030855295.1 Myxococcota bacterium
GCGCTCCGGATGCCGCGCACCCTGCGTCGTGAGCGCGCGTGGTCCTTCGCGCACCGGCGCGATGGCACCTTCCGGACGCGTCCGCTGCATCACAGAGTAGCGCCGCCTCGCGCGCCTCTCGTGCGCCGCGCGGCAAGGAAGCGCACGCGCCGTGTCCACGCCCGCCGTTCCCGAGGTCGGTCCCGCGCCGCTGCGCTCTCACCACGACCCGGAGCCCCGCGCGATCATCCCTGCGCCCGTCGTGGTCGCGCTCGCGCTCGTGTACGTGATCTGGAGCTCGACCTATCTCGCGATCCGCGTGCTGGTGCACGAGGTTCCGCCGTTCGGGAGCGGCGGCCTGCGCTATCTGCTCGCGGGCGTGATCCTCCTCGCGGTGCAGCGCGCGCGCGGAGAGAAGCTGCCGGCGTGGCGGCAGTGGGCCGCCGCGCTGCCGACGGGAGCCCTGCTGTTCGCGGTGGGCAACGGCCTCGTCGCGTCGGCCGAGCGCACGATCGCGTCGGGCGTCGCGGCGGTGGTGTGCGGCACGATGCCGCTCTGGGCGGGCGTGATGGGCCCCGCGATCGGCGAGCGCGCGACGCGCCGCGAGTGGCTGGGGATGGGCGTCGGGTTCGCGGGCGTCGTCGTGCTCTCGATGGGCGGCGATCTGCGCGCCGATCCGTGGGCGGCGCTCTTGCTGGTGCTCGCGCCGATCGGCTGGGCGGCGGGCTCGCTCGCGTCGCGACGGCTGCCGATCGCGAAGGGCGCGAGCGGCGCGGCGACGCACATGATCACGGGCGGCATCGTGATGCTGGTGATCGCGACGCTGACCGGCGAGCAGGCTCCGAGCGCGATCTCGAGCACGGCGCTGCTGTCGTTCGCGTACCTCACGGTGTTCGGATCGGTGATCGCGTTCAGCGCCTACAGCTACCTGCTGCAGCACGCACGCCCGGCGCTCGCGATGAGCTACGCGTACGTGAACCCGGCGCTCGCGGTGGTGCTCGGGGCGGTGATGGGCGCGGAGCACGTGGGCGGCGTGGTGGTGGTGGCGACCGCGATGATCGTCGCGGCGGTGTTCCTGCTGGTGAGGGGAAGGGCGCCGGGAAAATAGGAGCCGCGCTCGACTCGAGCTGTGTACAAAATCTAGAATATGAACACTTTGCTCGTTCAGGAATTGAACGGACTTCAGATCGTTGCCACGAAATCATTCGCAAATTCGCTGGAACGACTCGTGCTGAAGAGCTCCCCCATGCGAAGGGGCGACAGCATGAGAAACGCAGCGATCCTCACCACACTCTCTCTCACGCTCGCGCTCGGGGGCTGCGCGAACGAGGTCGTCCAGCCAGCAGTTTTGCCGCAGGGGCTGACGGTTTTCGAAGCCGACGTCGGCACGCTCGCGCTGGCGTACCGCTCGGCCGACGTCGTCATCTACATGCAGGCCCTCCGCGGCGCCCCGACGCCGGAGCCCTACCAGCTCACCGAGACGGCGCCGCGCTTCCAGATGGACGCGCGCTTCACGGACGCCGAGGGCTACGTCTTCTACAGCCAGCAGGGCGGTGACGGCTGGCTCGATCCCAGCTGGCCCGAGGAGCTGGATCGTCAGGTCCTCGACCGCCCCGAGGCCGCGTCGAACGAGGTGCTCTTCCGCCTCGCGCAGGAAGCCTCCGCGCTGATGCACGCCGAGATCGAGGCGCAGGTCGGCCCGGAGCTGACCGGCGCGCTCGCCCCCGAGATCCGCGCCATCCACGACTTCGCGTCGCACGCGCGGCAGCTCTACGAGGAGGAGCTCGGCATGTTCGAGGACGCGCGCGCCGAGCGCGGCATGCCGGACGTGCAGATCGACGGACCGGACGGCGACGTCGTCTACGGCTCGTCGGGTCCCGAGGACAGCTACTGGACCGGCGGCTCGGGCTACTACTACATCGACATCCGCGACGAGGACATCTACGAGTTCGGCCGCCACAGCGCGACCTCGCTCTACCGCTGGAGCGGCTCGGCCTGGGCGCACGTCCACAACTTCTGCAACCACGGCAGCTGCGCCACCTCGATGCCGCGCAAGTGCCTGCACCAGTACCACGAGACGAACGACGCCGACGACTACATGCCGACGTGGACGGTCACCACGTGCCGCACCGGCTACAGCGCCTGGTCGGACGACGGCGGTCACAACTGCCACGACGACTCGCGCGGGCAGACCAGCCAGTTCATCCGCGGCGGGACGCCCCTGCACAACGGCTACAACTACTGGTGCAACGGCCGCGACGACGACACCGACATCAGCGTCAACATCTGGGGTTTCGAGACGGACCAGAGCGGCAGCCCCGACTGCAGCTCGAGCTGCAGGCGCGGCTACAACTTCTGCGGCTGACGCGAGCGCTCGCGCGTCGCTGAGACGCGCGCGCCGAGACGAGATCGGGAAGACGGGGTGTCCGCGCGAGCGGGCGCCCCGTCGTCGCATGTAGACTCGAGCAACGTGCGCCAAGCGCTTCCCAGCTTCGTCGTGCTCGTCGCCCTCGCCGCGGGCTGCAGCGCTCCCGCGCTCGAGCACGACGCAGGCGCCGATGCGGGAGCGGCGCCCGACTCGGGACCGGAGGGCCGGCACTGGTTCGACGACGTGACGCTCGCGGCGGGCGTCGACGCGGTGCGACCCGACGACTTCACGAACCTGCCGCAGCGCATGAACGGAGGGGTGTGCGTCCTCGACGTCGACGGTACGGCGCCGATGGATCTGTTCTTCGCGATGATGGACGGAGACGGCGCGCGCTCGCGGCTCTACGTCGCCGGCGCGCCGCTCGACTTCGAAGATCGCACCAGCGCGCTCGGGCTCGACGCGGTCGGCGGCGCGATGGGCTGTCTGGCGTTCGACGCCGAGGGAGACGGCGACGACGACCTGCTCGTGACCGGGGTCGGCCAGGTGCGCCTCTTCGTCCGGGACGGAGACGGATTCGTGGAGCGGACCGAGGCGCTCGGGCTCTCGCTCGACCCGCTCGACATGTACGTGGGCGCTGCGGCAGGCGACGTCGACGACGACGGCGATCTCGATCTGCTCGTCGCCGGCATGATCCACTGGGACGAGGGCGTGCTGCCGGCCGACTGCGGCCGCACCTGTGGTGGGCAGCTCCACCCGTACACGCCGATCGCGAATCTGCTGCTGCGCCGCGAGGCGGACGGGACCTACCGGGAGGTCGCGGCGGAGCTCGCGCCCGCGCTCGCGCTCGCGGAGCCGACGCAGGTCGTCGCGATCACCGATCTCGACGGGGACGGCCGCGTCGATCTCTACGTCGGCAACGACCTCGGCGCGACGTACCCCAACCGGCCGCTGGTCCGCGACGCCGGCGGCGTCTATCGCGACGTCGGGATCGATCTCGGGCTGTCGCACAACGCGCGCGGCTACGGGATGGACTCGATGGGCTTCAGCACCGCCGACATCGACGGAGACGGTCAGCTCGATCACGTCGTGACGAGCCTGCAGGAGGACGCGACGGCGGTGTTCCTCTGCGCCGACGGATTCTGCGAGCCGCAGCCTCCGGAGCGCTCGGGCACGCAGGCGCTCTCCGACTCGTTCCGCTGGGGTGCCGCGCTCGTCGATCTCGATCTCGACGGGCGACCCGACCTCGTCGAGGCGGCCGGGCACATCCACGTGGAGGAGATCGCGGAGCTGATCGGCCAGTCGCGCGACCAGATGCCGAACGTGATGTGGAACGCGGGCGGGCGCTTCGAGCCGATCGGCGCGAGCGCCGAGGACGGCAGGCGTCCCTCGTCGGCACGCGGGATCGCGGTGACCGATCTCGACGAGGACGGTCGTCCCGACATCGTGCTCGGCGCGACCGTCGGGCGCCCCTACCTCCTGCGCAACGTCGTCCCGCCCCGCGGCGACTGGCTGCGCGTGCGCCTCGTCGGGCGTGCTCCGAACACCGGCGGCGTCGGCGCGCGCGTGACGGTGCGCGATGCCGCGGGCGCAGCGGTCGGCATCCGTGATCGACGGGCCGGCGAGGGGTACCTCGGCTCGTTCGATCCGCGTCTCTTCTTCGGGGTCGTGAGCGCCGGTCCGTTCACGATCGACGTGCGCTGGCCGAGCGGCGAGAGCACGAGCGCCGCGGGGATCGCGCCGGGCTCGGAGGTCGAGCTGCGCGAGTAGCGCGCGGGCGCGGCCGCGAGCGCGCTCGGGTGCGCGGTGTGACGAGAACGACGGTACGCTCTCGATCCAGATGAGCGATCGTCCCTGCCCCCCTTCGGACACCGAGGCCGTCATCCGCACCGTCGCGATGCCGGCCGACGCGAACCCCGCGGGCGACATCTTCGGGGGCTGGCTGCTCTCGCAGATGGACATGGCGGCCGGCAGCGCGGCGGCGCGACGCGCGCGCGGACGCTGCGCGACGATCGCGGTCGACGCGATGGAGTTCCACCGGCCGGTGTTCGTCGGCGACGAGGTGTCGCTCTACGCGGTCATCGAGCGCGTCGGCCGGACGTCGATGCGGATCCGCGTCGAGGCGTGGCGCCGAAGCCGCTACGAGCGCGAGCAGCAGCGCGTGACCGCGGGCGTCTTCACGTTCGTCGCGATCGACGAGGACCGGCAGCCGCGGCTCGTTCCGGCCGACGATTGACGGGCCCGCAGGGCTGCCCCGTCCGTGCCCAGGGGCGACCCTCTGGAAAGGCACTCGCCGTGCTAATGTGCTCGGTTCGAATGCCGATTCTCACGGCGGAAGAGCGCATCGGCACGCTGCTGGCGGGACGCTACCGGCTCGAGTCCATCCTCGGATCGGGCGGAACGGCCGTCGTGTACCGCGCGACGCACGCGTGGACCGGCAAGTCGATCGCGCTGAAGCTGCTCAAGCCCGAGCACGCGCGCGATCGCGGCCTGGTGATGCGCTTCCTGCGCGAGGCGCGCACCGCGTCGACGATCGTGCACCCGCACGTCGTCACGATCCTCGACATGGGCACCGACCCCAGCGGCGACGTCTATCTCGCGATGGAGCTGCTGCAGGGCGAGTCGCTCGGCGCGCTGCTCGATCGCGAGCGGTCGATGCCGGCCGAGCGCACGATCGAGATGATGCGGCCGATCATGGAGGTGCTCTCGCTCGCGCACGAGCGCGGCATCGTCCATCGCGACATCAAGCCCGACAACGTGATGGTCGGCGATCGCGGCGACGGCGTGGTGCGCCCGATCCTGCTCGACTTCGGCATGGCGAAGATGACGGAAGCGGCGTGGGGGCACGCGACGCAGTCGGGGCTGATCATCGGCACGCCTTTCTACATGTCGCCCGAGCAGGCCGAGGGCGCGTCCGACGTCGGCGCGGCGTCCGACGTGTGGTCGATGGGCGTGCTGCTCTATCGCTGCCTGTCGGGCGCGCTGCCCTTCTTCGCGAGCGCCCCGACGTCGCTGTTGCTCGCGATCGTGCGCGGCGATCACGTGCCGCTCGGGGAGCGCGCGCCCCACGTGTCTCCCGCGATCGCGTCGGTGATCGAGCGCGCGCTGCGCGTGGACCGCGCCGAGCGCTACGCCGACATGAACGCGATGATCGCGGCGCTCGATCGCGCGCGGCTCGGTGACATCGACGGAACGCTCGCGGTCGCGCCGTCTCGCGCGCCGCAGCACACGCCGGCGGCGCCGCTCCGCGATCAGACGTCGGAGGACGCCGACCTGGTCGTGCCGATGCGCTCGGCATCGCGCCGTCGGATGATCGCCGCGATCGCGGGCGCGCTGCTCCTGCTCCTCGGGGTCGCGGGCTACGCCACGTTCACGCGCCCGACGCCGGCCGAGCTCGCGCGTGGAGACGCGCCGATCGCGCGCGACGACGAACCGCGCACCGACGTCGCGGAGCCTGCCGCCGCGCCCGCCGAAGA
>JALYRN010000454.1 GCA_030855295.1 Myxococcota bacterium
CGCTCGCACACCGCGCGCAGTCGATCGCGCGGCCACACCCGGCCGCCGCCGCGGTTGTGTGTGTTCTCGAGCTCGACCAGGCGCGTGCGCGGCGCGTGGTAGTCGGGCGGCTGCATCGCCGCGTCGATCGCGTCGGCGTCGAAGGTGCCGTCGCTCTCGCCGGTCTCGGCGAACTGCACGCCCGCGAGCGCCGCGCCCGCGCCCGACTCGTAGAGGCGCACGTGCGAGCCGCGCCCGCAGATCACCTCGTCACCGGGGCGGCAGTGCAGCATCAGCGCGATCTGGTTCGCCATCGTGCCGCTGGGCACGAAGAGCGCGGCCTCTTTCCCGAGCAGCTCGGCGACGCGCTCCTCGAGCCGTCGCGACGTCGGGTCCTCGCGCCAGACGTCGTCACCGACCTCGGCCGAGGCCATCGCCTCGCGCATCGCCGCGGTCGGCTTCGTCAGCGTGTCGGACCGGAGATCGACGATCGTCACGGGCGCGACTCTAGCACCGCGCGGCGACCTCCCGCGCTTGACAGCGCCACCCCCGTGCGTCACACAGCGGTCCGCTTTTTACCCGCGCGCACGCCACTTTAGCTCAGGGGTAGAGCAACGGTTTCGTAAACCGTAGGTCCGGGGTTCGAATCCCCGAAGTGGCTTTCACTCTGCGTGCGCGCAGCGGGACAACGAGCTCAGGCCGTGCCGCCGAGGGCGCGGATGGCGGGGCCCTGCGGGACGATCTCTCCGAGGGCGGAGTCGACCGCCTTCCGCTCCGCGCGAGCCTGCTTCTCGCGCTCGAGCCAACGGAGCTGGAGCTCCGACGTGACCAGCCGCGCGTCCAGCCGCAGGAGCCAATGACGCAGCGACTCGAGATTCGGGACGACGATGAGAATCATGGCGAGAGGGGGCGTTGCAACGCGCGCGCCCACGTCGTCCTACCCCGCGAAACGCTCCGATCGCGGGTGGTTCCGGGATCGTCCGACGTGACGGGGCGCCCCACGCGGCGGCGCACGATGGCGGCGCGTCCCAGCCCTCCCGCGCAGGTTCGGTCAGACAGAGCCGGTCTCTCGAGCGCGCTCGAGCGCTTCGAGCACCTTGCGGGTGATCGACTGCTTGGTGGTCCTCAGCTCGGCCCAGGGGTCGCGACGGCGCTTCGCGAGCCGCGCGGCGACGGTGGGCACCGTGAGCTCCTTCGGGTCGACGCGATCGAGCTCCGACCACGCGAGCGGCATCGCGACCGGCAGGCCGTCGCGCGCGCGCGCCGAGTACGGGAGCACCGCCGTGCTGCCGCGCCCGTTGCGCAGGTAGTCGACGAAGATCTTCCCGTGACGGGCGCGCTTCGCCATGTTGGCGGTGAAGCTCTCGGGCGCGGTGTCGACCATGTCGAGCGCGATCGCGTGAGAGAAGCTCTTCACCAGATCCCAGTCGTGGCGTCGCACGAGCGGCACGACGACGTGCAGCCCCTTGCCGCCCGTCGTCTTCACGAAGGACGTGAGCCCGATCTCGCGCAAGCGCTCGTGCATCGCCTTCGCAGCGTCGACGACCGCGCTCCAGCCGACGTCGGGCGCGGGATCGAGGTCCATCACGATCCAGTCGGGCGCCTCGAGCGAGTCGAGCCGCGAGCCCCAGCCGTGCAGCTCGATCGCGCCCCACTGCGCGAGCGCGACCACGCCGCGCACGTCGCTCACCGAGAGGATCTCCTCGCCGCGTGAGTCGACGTCGACGTGCACGTATTCGCTCATCCCGGGATGAGAGTGCTTCTGGTAGAAGCACTCGCCCGCCGACCCCTCGGGGCAGCGCACCAGCGCGAGCGGCCTGCGCGTCGCGTGCTCGAGGAAGAGCGGCGCGACCTGCTCGTAGTAGCGTGCGATCTCGAGCTTGGTCGTGCCCGAGCCCGGATCGACGACGCGCCCTCCGTTGCTGATGCCGACGCCCGCGACCGGCTCTCGCTTGCCGTCGTCGCGCTTCACCGCGCGCCGGCTCGAGGGACCTCGATAGGCGGCCTCGCGCGGCGCGACGTCCCACTTGCGCGGCGGCAGGTCGACCTCACCCTCGCTCGCGCGCTCGCGCTTCTTCGGTGCAGCGGCGGGCGCGTGCTCGGGCGTCGGAGTCGCGCTCTTCTTCTGCGCCTTCTTCTTCTTCTTCTTCTTTCCTTCCTTCGCCGCGGCGCGGATGCGCGCCTTCGCCGACGGCGCCGCGCCCGCATCGGCCGCGCGGTTCGATCGCCAGACCTTGCGCGCCTTGCCGGTCGCCTCGGCGATCTCGTCCATCGCTCGTCCGGTCGCGACGCTGGTCGTCTGCGACTCGGTGATCTCCGGATCGGTCACGACCTCGCGCTCGTCGGATCGCTTGAACAGCAGCCAGTTGGCGCGGCCGCGATCCTCCTCGCGCGCACGCAGGCGCACCAGCGTCCATCGCCCCTCGAGGCGCTCGCCCTCGAGCTCGAAGTCGAGCTTGCCCTTCTCGAGCCCTACCCTCGGATCACCGATCGGCTGCCACGTGCCGCGATCCCAGAGCAGCACGGTGCCGCCGCCGTACTCGCCCTCCGGGATGATCCCTTCGAAGCCGCCGTACTCGACGGGATGGTCCTCGGTCTGCACCGCGAGGCGCTTGTCGCTGGTGTCGTAGCTCGGCCCCTTCGGGACCGACCAGCTCTTGAGCACGCCGTCGAGCTCGAGACGGAAGTCGTAGTGCAGCCGCGACGCCGCGTGCTTCTGCACGACGAACGACCAGCCCTTCTTCTTCTGGACCTTTCCGGAAGGCTCGGGCGTGCGGGAGAAATCGCGCATCCGGCGATACTTCTCGAGTCCCACGATCAGCAGATAGTCCCGCGACGGGAGCGCTTACAACTCGAGGTGGCGAGAGGAAGGCGCGGGGTTCCTTCCTCGTAGAGACGTGTGCTATCCCCGGCCCGCCATGACGACGACTGCACGCACCTCGGTCCTCGCGCTCTCGATCACGCTCGCGCTCGGCGCGCTCGCCGCCGGCTGCGGCGGGTCCGGCGCCGCGCTGCAGATCCAGCCGTACCCCGGGGATCGCGACGCGAGCCCGCGCCGCCTCGAGGCGCTCGCGCGGCAGTTCGAGAACACCTACGGCTGCACCGAGACCGACACGATCCAGATCACCGGCATGGCGCCCGGCGTCTACGGCGTGTCGGGCTGCAGCTCGACGAACGACTACGCGCTCGGCTGTCGACCCGGTCCGTACGGACAGATCTGCAGCTGGACCGCACTGCCCTCGCTCGCGCAGCGCGCCGGCATCGACATGAACTGCGGCCCCGAGTACCTCGACGTCCAGCCCGCCGGTCCGATGTCGCGCGTCGTCAACGGCTGCGGGTTCCGCTCGACGTACAGGCTCAACTGCGGCGGCGGCGTGTGCGACTGGGTGCTCGACGGACGCATCGAGCAGGTCGGTCCGACCACCGGCGCGCCGACCGATCAGGGCTCGTACACGTACTGATCGACGCGCGCTTCGCGTGGAGCACTCCCCAGAGTCGTGCTCAAGCCGCGAGCGGCTCGTAGGCGGCGAGCGCGGTCCGCAGTCGCGCGCGCGCGCGCTCCTCGAGCTGCCGCACGCGCTCCTTGCTGACGCCCATCTCGCGCCCGAGCTGCTCGAGCGTCAGCGGCTCGTCCGAGAGCATCCGCGCCTCGACGATGCGGCGCTCGCGGGCGCCGAGCTCCGAGAGCGCGACCGACACCAGCTCACGCACCTCCGAGATCTCGACCTGCCGCGCGACCGCGTCCTCGGGCGACTCGTGGTGCGACGGCAGACGATCGACCGCCGGAGACGAGTCGTCCCACGTCGAGTCGAGCGACACGTCGCCCTGCGAGAGCAGCGGCCACAGCATCTGGCAGCGCGCGAGCGGCATGCCCGAAGACTCGGCGAGCTCCTCGACCGTCTCGACCGAGGTGCGGCGGAAGCTGCGGAGCGCGCGCCGCTCGGTGCGCGTGGTGCCGAGCCGCACGATTCGATACGAGCGGATGACGTAGTCGCGGATCTCGGCGCGGATCCAGTAGACGGCGTAGGTGACGAGGCGGCACTCCTTGCTCGGGTCGTACTTCGCCGCAGCGCGGAGCAGGCCGAGGTTGCCCTGCTGGATCAGATCCTCGAGCGGCACGCCCCAGCGTCGGTACTCCTTCGCGATCCGGATCACGAACGGCAGGCTCGCCTCCACCAGCTTCGCGCCGGCGCTCCGATCGCCCGCGGCCCAGCGACGGGCGAGCTCGCGCTCGCGGTCGGGATCGAGCGGCACGACGTCCCGCAGGTCGTGCCGGTAGCGATCGAGCTGAGAAGGAAAGTGGGCGAGGGACATCGGCGACCTCCGTTCGACGGGTCGGCCGAGTGCATCGTGCATGCCCGCGCGCGGACGCGCGTATCGCCAGGAAAAGCCGCGGTTCGCGCGCGCGCGAGGGCGACCTCGGCCAGCGCGGATCAGCCGCCGCGGCAGGTTGCCGCGGCAACCCGGCGATCGGCTCGCCCGCTCCGGGCCCTACCGTCCGCGCGCTTCGCGCGCTCCCGTGCGGGCCCTCCGGGGCGAGCACTCCTGTTGGTGATCACGCCAGCAGATCGAGGGAGAGCCCTTCGTACGCGCAGAGCGAGTCGGGGAACCGCGCGCGGGCGCGCTGCTCCTTCTCGCGCACCATCGCGTCGCTCTGCGCGGGGTCGTGATGGAAGAGCACGTAGCGACGCACGCCGGCGGCCTGCACGAGGTCGACGCCGGCGTCGACGTGCGAGTGCCCCCAGCCGGTCTTCGGCACGCCGCTGGTCGTCCCCGCGTACTCCTCCGGCGTGTACATCGTGTCGTAGATCAGCACGTCGGCGTTCTTCGCGAGGGCGACGAGCTTCGGATCGGGGATCGAGTAGTGCTCGGTGTCGGTCGCGTAGACCACCGAACGACCCTGGTAGTCGACGCGGTACGCGTACACGCCACCGGGATGGTTGCCCGCGGCGTTCGTCACGCGGACGCCCCCGGCGATCTCCGCGACCTCGCCCTCGTGCAGATCGTGGAAGTGCAGCTTCGCGGGCAGCGCGGTGAGATGCACCGGGAAGTTCGGCGTCTCCATCTGCCCGGCGAGCGCGGTCTCGACCGTGCCGGTCACGTTCGCCGCGCCGTACATGTGGATGACGTTGCCCGGCACGAACGCAGGGGCGAAGAAGGGAAAGCCCTGGATGTGATCCCAGTGCACGTGGCTGAAGAAGAGGTGCGCCGTCAGCGGCATCTCCTTCGCCCACGAGTTGCCGAGCAGACGCAGCCCCGTGCCGCCGTCGAAGATGATGCGGGCGTCGCCGCACCGGACCTCGACGCAGCTGGTGTTGCCCCCGAACTCGACGGTATCGGGGCCCGGCACCGGGATGCTTCCGCGGACTCCCCAGAACCTGACGCGGAACATTCCTGGCCTCTCTTCTCGGAGCGCAGAGGATAAGGCGGCCGCGAGCGGGGGGTCAATCGGCTCGCCCACTCCGGGCGACCGCTCCTGTCGCCGACCGCGCCGCTGGAAGCGCAGTGGCGCGCATGTCATGAGCGCGCGCGTGTCGATTGCCGACAGGAGCGCTCGCCCCGGAGGGACCGGAGCGGGCGCGCCGATTCCGGTGCGAGTACCGAGCGCGAGCGAGGACCGGCCGCGCTGGGCGATGCTCGCGGGCATCGCGGTCGCGTGCGTGGCGATCGGGATCGGGCTCGCGCGCTGGGGGACGTACTCGCGGCGCGGGGCGGAGACCGAGGTCGTGGGCATGACGGTTCCCGAGCCCGACGAGGGCTCCGAGTCGGCGCGCGACGCCGCGCCCGAGGCCGCCGTTGCACCCGAGCCGGCGCCCGAGCCGACGCTCGCAGCCGCACCC